>CAYFJE010000152.1:0-1516 GCA_964343345.1 uncultured bacterium | reverse complement strand
ATAATTCCGATACCTGGGAATCTTTTTAAATTTAAGTATTTTTGATAATTTCTTTTATTTCTTTTTCCGGGTATTTTAAAAATATTGCTGTTGAAATCATTGAAAAAACAATTATGAAAACCCCTATCATTTTCAAACCTTGATCAGGGTATAAGCTCTGAAGGTAAAGAACAACAAAAGGTCCTAGCCCATAACAGCTCTTTAGAACAAGACCTTGAATTCCGTAGAAAATACATTCTTTATTTTCTTTCGTTTTTATTTTTTCTAATTGAACTATATCGGCAAGAAAAGCATAGGGAACAACAAAAAGTCCGCTTAATCCTATTCCTGAAAAAAACATCAAAACAATTGCTATCGTTTCTGATTGGGAGAATGTTGTAATGGACATCGGTAAAGCAAAAACCAACAAAGAAATAATAAATGATTTTTTCAGTTTAATTTTCTCTTTTACCTTCTTGTTTAGCCAGTATATCTTTGTGGTGAAAATAGCTGTAACGATTGTTATGGAGTGAAGAACTGCAGAAAAACTTATTTGCATATCTTCAGCAATACCCATGTTTGCTGGAACATAGGTTATTGTTGTTAATGCAACCATTACTGATATTAAATAAATAAAATGAGTTGAAAGAAATATAACAAAAGGTTTACTTTTCATTGCTCCTCTCATTGAATTAAAAAGTTGCGGTTTGTCTTCCGTTGTTTCCGCTTTCTTTTTTTTAAAAGGGCTTGCAAATGGGGCAATTAAAAAAATCATTGCTATTATCGAAATGATTTTTATTGAGCCTGGTAGTCCATACTCAGGCTGAAAAACTTTAATAAGTATCGGACAAGCAAGCATTCCAAAAAGTCTGGCAATTCCTTGGTATGTAGATATTTTCAATCTTTCTTCTCCTGGTTTTGAGATTTCAGGCATTAAGGACAGGTATGGAACTACATAACATGTTGAAAATATAAAAAACAATACTTGCATCCCAAACCACCACCACGCATTTTCTTCTGAGTGAATTGTTGTTGATGGATTGGACCATATCAAATTGAATGTGAGTATTAAAGGGATTATTGATAAAAGCATAAAAGGGTATCTTCGTCCCCATTTTGTATTTGTTCTATCACTCCAGTTTGCTATTAGTGGATCGTTAATTGCATCTGTGATCCTTGGGACAACTGTTACAAGAGTTACAAAAGAGGCCGGAATCAACCATGTAGATTCTTCAAGTGTTGGCATGTAGTGTTTTAGCATCCATGTTGCCATAGTGAAACCAAGCAATGTGAAACCAAAATGTCCTAACGAGTAAAAAATAAATTTATTTTCTTTTTGCATCTTCTAAATTAAAATATTTGCCTTTTCGTTCAATGAATTCCCAAAGTTCATTGAATATTTTATTTTCATTGAAGGTTTTTCTGTCTCCAATAATTACTAGATGTTTTTTTGCTCTTGTTAATGAAACATTTAATCTCTTTTCCTCTGAGAGGAATCCAATATTTTTGTTTTTGTTAGATCTAACGAGCGAAATAA
>CAYFJE010000151.1:0-1531 GCA_964343345.1 uncultured bacterium | reverse complement strand
AAGATCAGTTTAATGATGCAGTAAAAAAGGGAGCAACTGTTCTTATCGGTGGGACTAGGCCATCAGGAGATTCTTATGACAAAGGAAATTACCTTATGCCAACAGTTTTAGAAAATTGCTCTCAAGACAGCAAGATGAATATGGAAGAAGTTTTTGGGCCAGCCTTACCGATATGGAAGGTTTCAGGCATGAATGAGGCTATCGAGAGAGCGAATGATAGTCCTTTCGGTTTAGGTTCTTCTGTCTGGACAAAGGATTTGGATGCTGCGATGAAAGCGGCTGAAAAAATTGAATCTGGTTACACTTGGATTAATAGCATTTCAAAAATTTACGATGAACTTCCTTTTGGGGGAATGAAAGAAAGTGGGTTAGGGTCAGAACATGGGTATGAAGCCTTAGAACACTATATGGCAACGAAGTCCGTTGTTATGGGTGTAAATGAAACTTGACGGAATAAACCATGTAGCCTTAACAGTTACGAATCCAGAAAAATCAGCTGAATGGTATAGAGATGTTTTGGGTTTCGAAATTATAGGTGTGAACAAACCTGGAAACCCGTTAAAAATAACTCTTGGAGATCAGTGGTTGGCAATTTTTCCTTCAGGGAAAAATCCCGGCAATCACCCTAAAAGAACTGATTTGGCATTTCAGCATTTGGCTTTTGGCTCAGATTTTGAGAATTGGGAAAAAAGTTGTGAAGAACTCAAGGGAAGAGATATTGAATACAAGTTTGTTGATCATGGAAATTGTTACTCAATTTATTTTGATGATCCCGATGGGCATAGGTTGGAAATAGTTACCTATGACATTGGAAAAGAATGAGTCTTTTTTATCTCTTTTTCTTTTTTGCAAGTCAAGAATTTCATAAACCCTCTGTGCCATTCCACACGGAAGGTCGTTGGATAATGGATTCAGAAAACAAAAGATTCAAACTTGCCGGTGTTAATTGGTACGGATTTGAAGAGCTCGATTATGTTCCTGCTGGTTTAGAGATATTGCATGTAGATAAGATTTCAAAAAAGATATCTTCTCTAGGTTTTAATTCTGTACGTCTTCCTTTTTCAATAGAAATGGTACTTCATCAAGGTGAAGTTGCAGATAGTGTCGTCTTTGCTAATCCTGAAATGAAAGGGATGAAGCCAATCGAGATTATGGATGTTGTAATCGATTCTTTGTGGAGACATGGTTTGGTGGTGGTGCTTGACAATCATTCTAGTGAGGCTGTTTGGTATAGTTTGGAAAATGGACTTTGGTACACTGATGAATATTCTGAAAATGACTGGATAAAAACATGGGAAAATTTAAGCCTTAGGTATAAAGGGAATCCTGCTGTTATTGGTTTTGATTTAAGGAATGAGTTGAGAAATGGAGCAACTTGGGGAGGGGACAAGGGAACGGACTGGATGGGTGCTGCTTTACGTGCAGGAGAAGCTGTTCTCAATATAGATCCAAGCAAATTAATCATTGTCGAAGGTCTAAATTATGCTTCTGATTTAAGAGGAGTTTTTGAAAATCCAATTTCATTTTCGGT
>CAYFJE010000150.1:0-1532 GCA_964343345.1 uncultured bacterium | reverse complement strand
TTTTTTACAACACAATAAGGAATTAAAGATGAATAAACTTTTCAACACCGCCACCCTCACGGCGCTCATGTTATCAGCATGCTCTAAACAACCGGTTGTTGAGCTCCCCATCACAACATCATCTCCCAAGGCGTTGGAATATTATGAAAAAGCAATGTTGTCAGCAGAGGTGGGAGATGGTTTTGAAAAAAGACAATACTTAGACTCTGCTCTTGTCCTAGACCCAAACTTTGTTATGGCTCTGGATAGGTATGAATCACTGGACCCCATTAAAAAAAGAGAACAGAGAGAAACAGCGAAGTCTCTTCAAAACACGGTTACAAACGCAGAACAACTTATCTTAAACATAAGGAATGCCTATAGAGGCGGAAATATGGACGACGCCCTGGAAAACGCTAAAAACCTTGTTAAAAACTACGGTGACGCCTACGAATCTTATCTTTGGTTGGGGCAGGTACAAAGCGATAGATATGAACTAGATGACGCCATAAAAACACTTAAAAAATCAATTGAATTAAACCCAGACAGCTATTGGGCTTATTCTTTATTAATGGGGCACCACATTGCAGCAGGCACCCAGGTGATGTTGCCCGAAGAAAGAAGAGATATCGAGCTTGGAAAGAAGTATGGCGACGAATTAATTAGAATAAGAGGAGATCACGGCCTACCCTATCATTTAAAAGCAAATGTATATAGACAACGAGGGGAGTTTGAAAAAGCAAAACCATTATATGAACAATCCATTGAAAAAAGAAAAGGACTCTCGTCTGAAGGAACAGCATATCTTGTTTCCGGACACAACTTTATGTTTGGTGGCGATCTAATAACAGCAAGAGAGAGATATGCCAAAGCTATAAAATTATCAAAAACCCCCAATGGGTGGTTTAACCTTAACTATTATTTATTGGTTTCATATATGTTTGATAATGATTATATAGGCGCCATTGAGCACATAGATAAAATTGAGCAGGCCCTAGAATCAAAACCCTTTAATGAAGTTTCTCTTTTGGGGAGAAAAGCCACAATTCATTGGCAAAAAATGGTGTGCTATGCTCACAACCAAATGGAAGAAGACGCTTATGGCGCCCTGGAACAAAATTTAAAATTTTCCAAAGCCCGAGCGGAGCTTTTAGACGATGAAAATACCTGGAGAGGTGTGCTATCGGGTGAACAATATATAACCGCATGGGTTAATGTTCTTTTTGGTAAGTATGAAGAAGCAAAAAAGAATCTTGCAAAACTAAAAGAAATGCAAGAAAAAAAGAATGATCCTACAGCCATGTATGGATATTATGGATTAACGGGCATGACCCACCTCATGGAAGGCAATTATGAGGAAGCTGTTGATAATTTTAAAAAAGGAAATGAAAACAATATTTACTTTAATTATTTCAAGGGGCTTTCTTTGAAAGCAGCTGGACAGGAAGAGCAAGCTGTAAAAATATTTCAGGATTTAGCAAAAATAAATTTTAGCGCATGGGAAATAGCCATTGTTAAACGGTTGGCACAAAAACAACTGGCAGATTCTTAAT
>CAYFJE010000149.1:0-1532 GCA_964343345.1 uncultured bacterium | reverse complement strand
TTTTTTACAACACAATAAGGAATTAAAGATGAATAAACTTTTCAACACCGCCACCATCATGGCGCTTATGTTATCAGCATGCTCTAAACAACCGGTTGTTGAGCTCCCTATCACAACATCATCTCCTAAAGCTTTGGAATATTATAAAAAAGCAATGTTGTCAGAAGAAGTGGGAGATGGCTTTGAAAAAAGACAATTTTTAGACTCCGCCCTAGCACTAGACTCAAACTTTGCTATGGCCTTGGATTGGTATGAATCCCTGGACCCCGTTAAAAAAAGAGAACAGAGAGCCAGGGCTAAAGCCCTTCAGCCCACAGTTTCTGAAGCAGAACAATTTATTTTAAAAATAAGAAACGCTTACAGAAATGGTAATTTAGATGACGCTTTGGTTAATGCAAAAAAACTCGTTTCTCAATATAACAATGCCTATGAATCCTATGTTTGGCTTGGTGCTGTTCAAAGCGATAGGCATGAATTAGATGATGGAATAAAAAATTTAAAAAAAGCTATTGAACTGAACCCCAACTGTTATCAAGCATATTCATTTTTGATGGGCCACCACATTGCAGCAGGCACCCAGGTGATGCTACCTGAAGAAAAAAGAGACATTGAGCTTGGGATGGAATACAGTGATGAATTAATTAGAATAAGAGGTGATCACGGATTTCCCTATCATTTTAAGGCAAACGTTTATCGACAACTTGGCGAGTTTGAAAAAGCAAAACCATTATATGAACAATCTATAGAAAAAAGAAAAGGACTTTCTTCTGAAGCGACGGCCTACCTTGTTTCTGGTCATAACTTTATGTTCAGCGGTGACTTGGATACAGCAAGGGATAGATATGCGAAGGCTATACAATTAACAAAAACACCTGATAGTTGGTTCAACCTCAATTATTATTTACTAGTTTCATATATGTTCGACAATGATTATATCGGCGCCATTGAACATATAGATAAAATTGAGAAAGCTTTGGAATCTAAAGATTTTAACGACATCTCTCTTTTGGGAAGAAAAGCTACAATTCAATGGCAAAAAATGGTGTGTTATGCCCATAATCAAATGGAAGAGGACGCCTACCACGCTTTGGAGCAAAACTTAAAAATCAGAACAAAAAGAGCCGAATTGCTCAACGATGAAAACACCTGGCGGCAAGTACGTTCTGCAAAGCAGTATAATCCAGCATGGGTCAATATTCTATTTGGCAAATACGAAGAAGCAAAAAAGAACCTTGCAAAACTAAAAGAAATACAAGAAAAACGAACCGACCCTACAGCCATGTATGGTTATTATGGGCTGACGGGCATGGCACACCTTATGGAGGGAAACTATCAAGAAGCAGTTGATAATTTCAATCGAGGCAATGAAACAAATATTTATTTCAATTATTTCAAAGGGCTTTCTCAAAGGGCAGCGGGTCAAGAAGAAAAAGCAGTAAAAACATTCCAAGACTTGGCAAAAATAAATTTTAGCGCCTGGGAAATAGCCATTGTTAAACGGTTGGCACAAAAACAACTGGCAGATTCTTAAT
>CAYFJE010000148.1:0-1558 GCA_964343345.1 uncultured bacterium | reverse complement strand
GTTCAACTTCGTGCCCAAGTTATTGGTGGAATGGAGATAAATATTTAGGACCAGCAGTTTTGCTACAAGCTTATAGATGGATAATAGATAGTAGAGATGAAGAGAGACAAAAACGATTAAAAAAAGTTGCCGATGAACTCAAGCTTTATAGATGTCATACAATTCTTAACTGCACTAATGCTTGTCCAAAAGGTTTGAATCCTGCAAAAGCTATAGCAAAAATAAAAAAAATGTTAGCAACTGCTAACGTTTAATCAATAGACTATTGAGTTTTTTTGATCTAAAAGATCGTATTCATGAAATTAATTGAGCATTATGTAGGTGGAAAAATAATTCCTGGAAGCTCTGATAAAAAAGGCAAAATATTTAATCCAGCAACAGGTGAACAGGAAAAAGAAGTAAGATTGGCTTCTAAAGCTGATTTAGATGAAGCAGTTGTAGTTGCTCAAAAAGCTTTTGAGCAATGGTCACTAAAGCCATCTCTTCAAAGAGCCAGGATCATGTTCAAATTTAAAGAATTAATTGAAAAGAATTCAAATAAATTGACAGAATTAATTGTTTCTGAACATGGAAAAGTCTATGAAGACGCAAAAGGATCTCTAATAAGAGGTCTAGAAGTTGTTGAGTTTGCTTGTGGAATTCCACATTTACTTAAAGGTGAATTTTCAGAAAATGTTGGAACCAACGTTGATAGTTGGTCAATGCGTCAACCGTTGGGAGTAGTAGCTGGTATCACACCATTTAATTTTCCAGCGATGGTGCCTATGTGGATGTTTCCAATAGCCATTGCTTGTGGAAATACATTTATATTAAAACCATCAGAAAAAGATCCATCTTGTTCAATAAAATTAGCAGAATTGTTAAAAGAGGCAGGTCTTCCAGATGGAGTATTTAATGTTATAAATGGAGATAAAGAAGCTGTTGATGCAATTTTAACAAATAAAGATATCAAAGCTGTAAGTTTTGTAGGTTCAACTCCAATTGCAAAATATATATATGAAAATTCTGCTAAAAATGAAAAAAGAGTTCAAGCTTTGGGAGGGGCAAAAAATCACTTAGTAGTGATGCCAGATTGTGATTTAGATGAAGCAGTAAATGGTTTAATGGGAGCCGCTTATGGTTCTGCAGGAGAAAGATGTATGGCTCAATCAGTAGCAGTAGCTGTAGGAGATATAGGAGATGAGCTAGTATTAAGATTATCAAAAAAAGCAGAAGCTTTAAAAGTTGGCCCTGGAATGGATAAAAATTCTGAAATGGGACCTTTGGTGACTAAAGAACATTTAGAAAAGGTAAAAGGCTATGTAGATTTAGGTGTAGAAGAAGGTGCAAAACTAGTTGTTGATGGAAGAAATCTTAAACTTCAAGGTTATGAGAAAGGTTTCTATATAGGTGGTTGTTTATTTGATCACGTAAAAAAAGAAATGAGAATTTATAAAGAAGAAATATTTGGACCTGTTTTGTCAGTTGTAAGAGTAAAATCTTTTGAAGAAGCCGCAAAATTAGTTAATGAACACGAATATGGAAATGGAGTTAGCATTTATACAAGAGATGGTGATGT
>CAYFJE010000147.1:0-1564 GCA_964343345.1 uncultured bacterium | reverse complement strand
GTTGGGATAAATAATGCAAAAAATGGTATGCTTCTAGCATGTCAAATATTAGGCATTGAAGATTCTTCTATTTCGGATAAAGTGAAAAACCAAAGACTCGAATCTAGAAAAAAATATGGTTGATAAGTCGAACGACCGGATTTCTTTGAGGGTCGCATACTTGATAACCGGCATGCATGGTATGCCAGGTTCAAATTTATTACTTCTTGAATCTAGTGACGAACCGGAATCAGTGATTCCTATAGTGATTGGTCACCGCGAAGCAGAAGCTGTAAGAGAGGGTTTAACCCATAATTTTAAGGAAAGGCCTTCTCCTTATGACCTTTTGGTAAACCTTGTAGAGGTGGCTGACCATGAAGTTGTTGAAGTTCTTATAGACAAAGTGAAAAAAGGTGCATATCATTCAAAAATTACACTTGTAGTAAACGAAAAAACAATCCAACTAGACAGTCGAACGAGCGATGCAATTTCAATTGCCTTAAGAACCCATTCTCCATTTTTCACAACAAGAGAGGTTTTTGAATTAACAAGAAGAGATAAAAAACAGTATGAAGCCCTTATAGAAAAACAACCCGAATCACTAAACAAAGAAAATGAGGGAGAAGATTTTAAGGATTTCTTGGACGAAGCCAACCTCGAAGAACTTCAAGAAGAATAGAAACGGAGAGAGTGGGATTCGAACCCACGAAGCAGGTCATCCCCGCTCACTCGCTTAGCAGGCGAGCCCATTCGTCCACTCTGGCATCTCTCCAAAAAAAATTAAGAACTCAAACTCTTTAAAAAAACAGGAAACGATTCGGAAAATTCGTCTATTCTCTCTGGAATTGGTGCTAAAAGACCATCATCTCTATTTCCATCTTTTCCCCAATGTTCATTTGCTGCAAAAACAACCTTGGGATATGGAATTGATCGAACCTCAAAAGACAATATTTTTTGAAGGTCCTCAACAGCCATATAAGACATTGTCCCTCCGCATGCAGCGACAATCCCAAAAGGTTTATTGCTCATTCCTCCACAACAAATATCAATGAAATTTTTGAAAACACCACTTATCGAATAACAATAAACAGCCATTCCAAAAACATAACCGTCAGCATTTTTTATTTTTTCATCCAACTTTACTGCATTCTCTCCATAAGAAGAAATAGGATGTCTACCATCACAAAAAGGTAATTCATAATCCCTTAAATCTATAAAATCTAAGGCAACATTTTCTGATTCCATTTTTTCTTTCACGATATTCAACATCTTTCTACTTCTAGATCCCGGATTTAAAGAAGTTGAAACCAATAATATCTTCTTCATATAAAAACTGTTTCTCCCTTTTCGTCATCGTCTTTCGAGTCAGCTCCATCAAATCTCACCTTGATATTTCCGTCTTCAACAATAACACACTGACATGAAAGACGGGTGTTGTCAATAATGCCCTTAAGATCTAATCTTTCTTGTTCATGTTCCATTTTTTCACTCAACAAATCTGATCCCGCCTCTATCTTGCAAGCACAAGTGGTGCATCTACAATTTAAACCACAAGCATGCTGAATCTCAAGCCCATTGTTGATAC
>CAYFJE010000146.1:0-1586 GCA_964343345.1 uncultured bacterium | reverse complement strand
AAGCGGGGATCATAGTTTTGTCTGGAGAGATTTCCATGATATCCATGGCAGAAAGGCGAACTGCTTCGTTATCATCTTCCAACAAGACTTTCATGCAAGCTTCTTTTAATACCTTTCCGGGATCATAGGAAGCTAACAATCGAATGGATTTTAATCGAACGCCGGGATTGGGATCGGTCAACAGGGAGGATACTAAAGCCATTTTTGTGTCTTCAGCAGGTTGAGAGTTTTGGAGCAATTTCACTGCTTTCAACCGCTTGCCGGGATTTTGGTCACGCAACAGGAGATATAGAAGAAGGTCTGTGACCAATTCATCATCGGCCGTCCCGGACAGTTCCAAATTTTGACGGCACTCAACTGCAAAACGGATTTGGTCTTCCCTGTGACCATTTTCCGCAAATTTAATTTGGCCCAATTGGCCGGAGCGTAATAATTCTTTGATATCTAGCTTACGACTTTCTGGGACAACTTCCGGTTGATTCACAATATAAATTCCAATCAAAAATGCTGTTGCAACGCTTGCCAAATTCACCCAAGCCGGTGTAGGTGTTTGAATCCATTCTTTTATTTGATCCCAAATGGCAGAAGATGATTTTCTGGATGCATTCACGGCATCAATATGTGCTCGAAGTAAACTTCGTTGAGACTGTAATTCAACCTCACCTGGAAAAGATATGGCTGCATTTTCAGTCACTTCTAGTGTGGATTCCATTTGGCGGACATAGGCTTGGAGATCTTCATTCTTTGCCAATTCAATTTCAAAAGATGAAAGTTCAGAATCAGTTAAAGCATCCAGTACATAAAGGCTTGCTGATTTTTTTTGTGAGTCATTTAAGGTATTAGGCATATCGGTACTCCTTCAGCATAGGACGAAGTTTTTCCATGGCACGGAATAAATATCGTTTTACGGTGCCGTCGGAAATTTCCATGATGTTTGCAATTTCACGGACTTTCAACCCTTCGTAATGCTTCATGACAAATACTGTTTTTTGTTGGGTTGGTAATTGATTTAACGCTTGGGTAACAGCGGTTTGGATTTCCTCTTTTTCTGCTGATGATTTAGCGCTATCAGCAATATCGTGGGCTGGATCTTTTTCAGGATCGAGAGATTCTTGTTGCTTAATGCGCGATGCTTTCCGTTGGAGATTATAAAATGAATTCACAGTAATGCGATAAAGCCAAGTGAAGAATTCACTTTCTAATCGAAAGGAGTTTATGGCTTTGTAGGCTTTCATGAAGACGTCCTGGTAGAGATCTTCGGCATCTTGTTTATCTCGTGTGAGTTGTAAGGCTAATGTCATCACTCTCTCGTCGTGTAATGAAACCAGTTCGTGGAACGCTTCTGTGTCCCCGCCCTGTGCTTCAAGGATTAATGTTTTGATTTGTTTTTCCAATCTGGTGCCGCGTTACGATGGGTATGACATAGTGTTTTATAGAATGGTTGTCATCAAATTTAAAAATAAAAAAAGCCCCATCTCCCGAACGAGTCAAGGGATGAAGCTTTTAATAATAAAAACTCAGAGAACTTGGCCTTCTCTGTAATTAGTTCATTTACAATCCAGTTTCTGAGACTGTTTTTTTCACCG
>CAYFJE010000145.1:0-1612 GCA_964343345.1 uncultured bacterium | reverse complement strand
TGTTCCTTTGGCTGCCCAATCTCTTGAAGAACCTGTTCCATATTGGTCACCTGCAATCACCACTAAAGGCGTATTTTCTTCTTTGTACTTTTGAGCGGCTTCAAAAACTGTCATTGTTTCATTTGAATCAAAATGTTTTGTAAAACCACCTTCTTTTTCAACAAGCTTGTTTCTTATTCGAACATTTGCAAAAGTGCCTCTAACCATTACTTCATGGTTGCCTCGCCTGGATCCGTAAGAATTGAAATCAAAAAAACTAACATTGTTTTCTCTAAGATATTTTGCGGCAGATGTTTCAGGGGATATCGCACCAGCGGGACTAATATGGTCTGTTGTGACAGAATCTCCTAAGTAAAGTAATGCTCTCGCATTTTCAATTGGTTGAATTTTTTTAACTTCTGTTGATATCCCTTTCAGGAAAGAAGGCCTTTTGATATATGTTGAATTTTCATCCCACTGAAAAAGAGGTGATTCTTTTGACTCAATCGAATCCCACTTTTCCTCCTGTGTTACACCGCTATATTTTTCTATAAATGTTTCAGGTTTTATATGCTCATTGACCATTTCAAGAATTTCTTCTTTTGTTGGCCATATGTCTTTTAAAAATACAGGATTGTCTTGCATGTCTTTTCCTATTGGTTCTGAATCGAGATTTATATTAACGGTTCCAGCGATTGCATAAGCTACAACAAGGGGAGGGCTTCCGAGAAAATTTGCCTTTACGTGAGAGTGTATCCTTCCTTCGAAATTTCTGTTTCCTGAAATGACACTTGAAACGATAAGGTTTGATTTCTCTATTCCTTCAACAATATTTTCATCCAAGGGTCCAGAGTTTCCTATACATGTCGTGCATCCATATCCAACAATATTGAATCCTTGATAGCTTAAATGCTCCATGAGATTTGAACTTTCAAGATACTCCGTAACAACTCTTGATCCTGGTGCAAGTGAGGTTTTTACCCAAGGTTTTGTTTTGAGTCCAAGTTCTTTGGCTTTTTTTGCCACAAGCCCAGCCGCAATCATGACTTCAGGATTGCTTGTGTTTGTACATGATGTTATCGCTGCAATTACAACGTCTCCGTGGTCTAAGTCAAACTCATCTCCAGCACTGTTTTTTACTGGAGAGCTATTGCTTATCTCATTTTCTTTGAGTCCATGATTTTGGTTGTCAACAGGACTTGTAAGGGATTTCTGGAATTCATCCTTCATGTCTTTTAGTGCTATTCGGTCTTGGGGTCTTTTAGGTCCAGCTAGAGATGGTTCAACCTTCGATATGTCGAATTTTATTAGCTTTGTATATTCAATTTCACTTTTTCCATAATCTTCAAACAACTGCTGTTTCTCGAGGTAATTTTTGACATTTTTCACATGATCACTTTCTCTTCCGGTGTCTGTAAGATAATCAATCGTCGTTTGGTCAATCGGGAAGAATCCACATGTTGCGCCATATTCAGGACACATATTTGATATTGTTGCCTTGTCAGGAAGTGAAAGGTGCCTTACACCATCTCCCGTGAATTCGACAAACTTGCCAACAACGTTGTTTTCCCTAAGGACTTCAGTTACGGCAAGAACCAAATCTGTTGCGGTTATTCCCGGATTGGGTTTTCCG
>CAYFJE010000144.1:0-1668 GCA_964343345.1 uncultured bacterium | reverse complement strand
CAAATAAAATCACAAACAACGTAACTTCCTTTTTGTTTGTATTTTTCTGCAAGATCAGCCATACGTTTAGCTTGTCTAGCTCTGCCTTTTTCAGAAAAGTCCCAATCGTTGGAAGCTTTTCTCACTTCATCATTGTTAAGCCACTCAGCTTTCAACATTGGGACCAGTTCTGATGCTAAAGTAGTTTTACCAGAGCCAGGCAATCCCATGATAAGTATTTTTTTCATAAAGTATTATTTTTTAACAAATTATTATGTTGTCGCAAGTCTTGGTAAAGGTTTTTCATCTATAGGAATGTGAACTATCGTCGCAAAAAAAGATAATGCTATGGATAGATACCACGCATAATCATAAGATCCGTACTGATCAAAAAAATAACCACCCAAATAAGCCCCAAAAAACGATCCAATTTGATGACTAAAAAAAACAATTCCATAAAGCATTGCTAAGTATTTAGTTCCAAAAACTTGAGATATAATACCATTTGTTGGTGGTATTGTTGAAAGCCAAAGAAACCCATAAAGAATTCCAAATCCAAGAGCTACATATGTAGAGGAAGGTAACGCTAAAAATAAAATCATCACTATTCCACGTGAAAAATACAAAATGCTAAGCAATAATTTTTTGCTATATTTTCCTGATAAATAACCAAAGGATAATGTGCCAAAAATGTTAAAAAGACCGATCAAAGATAAAATAGCAAAAGCTGTCCATAGTTCAAACCCTCTTTCTTGAATATATCCAGGTATATGAGCTGAAACCAAAGTAATATTAAACCCACAAACAAAAAAACCAAAGTTTAATAGTATAAAACCTCTATGATTGAATGCTTCTTTTAATGCTTCAGAAATTGTTTGTTGAACAGTTTTGATATTATCATTTAATGTTTTATCTTTTTTTACAGGAAAAAGAAAAATAGCTACAATCATTCCGAAAATAATGAAATATAAAAAAGTTTCTAATGTTTTTTCCCAACCAAATTCTGACAGAGCAAACTGTGTATACATTGGAGAGAAAAAATATCCAATTGAAGCCGTCGCTACAACAATTCCAATAGCTAAACCTCTTGTTTTATTTGGAAAATGTTTTCCAACTTCACCTATTTGAACACTTATCGCTGTTCCACCAAGACCAATTCCGATTAACAAACCTAAATTAATTTGAAAAAAAACCCCGGTATTTGGACCGGAATAAAGTAAATAAATACCAAGGGCCATGAAAACAAATGCAATAATTGTAACTTTATTACCTCCAATTTTGTCAGCCATAGCTCCAAAAATAGGAGCAAACATTCCCCACATCAACATCTGAATTCCTATTGCTAAACCGAATTGGGTGATGGTGCATTGTAGATCTTTAACAAAAAAATCTGAAAACAAACCAAACGTTTGTCTAAGACCCATGGAAACAGCTACGATTCCACAGGCAGATAATAATGTAATTAGAGCTAATTTATTTTGAAAGAATTTTTCTTTCATTACTTTATTTTTCTTAAAGCATTTTTTAAATCATCAATTAAATCTTTCGGATCTTCGAGCCCTATGTGTAAACGAACTAAATGTTCATTTTTTTGTAATTTAAAATATCGTCTTGTACCTAACTCTACTGGATCAGTGTAAACTGCAAGACTTTCAAATCCACCCCAGCTATAACCAATACCAAATAGAT
>CAYFJE010000143.1:0-1756 GCA_964343345.1 uncultured bacterium | reverse complement strand
TTCAACATTTGCAAAAGAGGTATGTCTTCTCTTTGCAGAATCAAAAGGAGACAATCTAACAAGCCGATGCACACCGGCTTCACCAGATAGCCATCCAGATGCCCACATTCCTTGAATCAATAGAGTTGAAGACAGAATCCCCGCTTCTGTTCCTGGTGTTTTTGAAATTTGCCTGGCTTTAAAGCCCATAAGCTCAGCCCATCTCAGGTACATCCTTAAAAGGATGTTTGCCCAATCCTGAGCATCAACACCTCCGGCCCCTGCGTTTATTGTAAGAATGCAATCATTTTTATCCTCAGGGTTTTTAAAAAGAAATTCAATTTCAAGTTTCTCAAGTTTTTTTAAAAGCTTTTTTGAATTTTTGATAGAGCTTTCTAGAATTTTTTCATCAAAGTCAAAAGCCAACAATTCAGCATTATCCTGAATATCAATGATTTCTTTTTCAAGATTTTCAACGCTCTCTTTCTTTTTCTGAAGCGAGACCAGGTTTTTTTGTAAAGGTATTGATTTTTTTGAATCACTCCAATATTCTTCTTGCGCTAATTTGTTCTCGATGTTTTTTATCTCGCCGTTCAAACTTTCCAAGTCAACAGTCTTGACAACTCTTATGTGCAGAGTTTTAATTTGAGAAGTCAACTCCAAAAGATAATTAAGTTCCATTACTTACCACTGTTTAGCGGATCAAGCCAAAAAGACGAGTTTATTTTTTTTAGTTTTCCGCTTAGTTCCAATTCTATTTTTTTTGCAAGAATAATTTTTTTTGATATTGATATTTGTTCTTCAATTAAGGCATCAATTTGAATGTTGTTTTTTTCTTTTTTCAAGTCTTCAAGTCGTTCTAGATTGTTTTTTGAGAATTCGTTCGAGAGGGATGTTAGAAGATTTACCAAATCCGGCAAAATTCGTTTTTGATCAAGGTCTGATTCCAAAAACAACCTCACATCTTCTAATGTTTCTAAATAATTTTTTTCCAGCCTCTCCCTCTTTTTTTTTTCGAGGGCCATTGTCTTTTTAAGGAGATTAACCCTTCCAACACAGTAAACAACCCAAAAGAAAAAGAGAAATAGAAGAATCTTAAAAATCAATATATCTCCCAATCTTGAAAAAGTTTCAACCAGGCAGGATTATCTTTTAGCTTTTCAAAATAAGGCAAGGCTTTTTCTTCCTCATTCATGTAGTAGAAAACAACTCCCTGTAAAAAATAAAAATGTTCTGGCAATGCTTGTTGACCCCACCAGTTTTCTTGTTTTTTTACCATTGCCGAGAGATACTCTATAAGAGGGGCTTTTGTAGAGTCTCTTGCTTCTGTGAATATTTCCCAAAAAAAATCTGGCAAAATTTCATGAGGATTTTCCAAATTTTCGTCTAGACTCTTGCTTAACAGGCTGTTGGTTTTGGAAACCGAAGACATAAAGCCATCATTTTCATTTGCGAATTTTTCAAAATCCAAAGCCGCCTTTTCAAACTCTCCATTTAAAAAATGAATCCAACCATAAGAGTCGCCCCTTAGCCCGCTCGTCGATTTTAGGTTGGGCAGAAGGCTCCCAAGCCATTCCGAAGGGTTTTTATTTTCTGGAGGTCCAGTGTTTACAGCACGATTCAACCACTCCCAAACCAACTCTCTTTTAACCCTTGAGTCAAGCATCCCCCCCCAATCAAGCATCAAAAGACCTCCTGTAAGCACCTCCTCAGATGAGGCATTTTGCGAGTTTAGGTGTTTCCAATTCATCCATTTTTGTAAATTTGAAACTGGATT
>CAYFJE010000142.1:0-1774 GCA_964343345.1 uncultured bacterium | reverse complement strand
AATGAAGAAAGCTACTATTTTATTAGGACAGCCATATTTTTTTATCAGTTTTTATCAGGACAGCCACATTTTTTTATTAGCGTTAGTTAATTGGGTGTCCTGTAAAAAATCTTACAAGAATTGAAAAGGTGGGTGTCCTGCAAAAACTGCTCTGCAAAAATTGAAAAGGTGGGTGGTGAGATGGACGCTCCCAAAACCGGCGTCGATGCGCCATAATAGAGTTTCTATAAAAACAAGGAGCGTCCGTAATGAAGAAAGCTACCATAATATCTATTGATTTAGCAAAGAATATTTTCCAAATTTTAGGTGTATCTGGCGAAGGCAAAACAATTTTCAACCGTAGACTTAATCGAGTTAAGTTAATTGAGTTTATATCACAACATCCAGTTTGTTCTATTGTCATGGAAGCCTGTTATTCGTCACATTATTGGGGAAGAACATTTGAAGAAATGGGTCATGCAGTTAAGTTAATTCCAGCTCAGCATGTTACGCCGTTTGTTCGTGGTAATAAAAATGATAAAAACGATGCACTTGCTATTTATGAAGCAAGTTTAAGACCTCATATTCGCTTTGTTCCGATAAAAAGCGAATTACAGCAAGAAATATTAAGCATTCATAAAATACGAGAGCGTTTAATTAAACAAAAGACAGCCTGTATGAATCAAATCCGTGGTTTATTGGTGAACTTTGGTTTATTTATGCCTCAAGGTCATTGCGCTTTTGAATTAGAAATGAAGTCTCTTATCCATGAAAAACCAACTAGACCTTATTTAAAAGAACTGGTCAAAGATGCTTATCAAGAGTTCTTAGGTTTAAAAGAACGATTGAAAAGGATGGAAAAGATGTTGCAAGAACTTGCATCAACGCAAAAGAGCCATTCTATTTTAATGAGCATACCAGGTGTTGGACCTATCATCGCTTCTGCTTTTTCTGCCAGCATTGACCAAGGTCAAGCGTTTAAAAATCCCAAAGAACTCGCCGTTTGGTTGGGGCTGACACCTAGGCAATATGCGTCAGGAACGCATACAGTCAACAAAGGTATCACCAAGCGTGGCAACTCTTATCTAAGAAAACAGCTGATTCATGGAGCGAGAGCCATCATGCCTCGTGCCGAAAAGAAAAACGACGATTTTAGCCGCTGGGTCTCAGAGTTAAGATTAAGAAAACATGCCTGTTGCGCTGTGGTGGCCGTTGCACACAAAATCGCAAGGCTCATGTGGATTTTACTGAAAAAACAAGAAGTGTATCAACCGCAATATGAAAAGGCTATAACATGTTAAAACAAGTGCTACTGGGTCAAGCTCGGACAAGACAAGAGCATAAAGCTCGGGTGGGTGATAAGAGCAACCTAGTAGCACACCCATTGTAAACAATCTTTTATGTAAAACACAATGAAGAAATAGGGACAACCACCAACCTATGCAAGCTAGACCAAGACAAGGATATTAAATCCGAATGGGTGTTTTCACCTTAAAGCGTATGGGTACGGATTTCATTAAGAGAGCAAGCATGCTTGTTAATCTCGTATATATGTCAGTACATCTGCTTTAAAGCAGTATAAAGAACCCTTATTTATTGTGTGAATGCAGAAAAGAAATATAAAAAACCAAGGTTAAAAAACTTTGGTTCAGGATAAATATGTTTGACAAACGGGGAGCGTCCATATATGTCCAGTATTTAGTGCATTAAATTTTTTAGGATGGGTGTCTCAATTAAATTCTTCTGAGTGGGTGATGAGATGGACGCTCCCAAAACCGGCGTCGATGCGCCATAA
>CAYFJE010000141.1:0-1806 GCA_964343345.1 uncultured bacterium | reverse complement strand
CTTCCTCTGCTGCGATTCGTGCCGCTTCCTCTTCAGCTGCGATTCGTGCCGCTTCAGCCTGAGCCATAAGTAAATCAGAATTATTTGAAATTTTCAAAACTCCCTCTGATATGTTCCATGAAATCCCTTCAGCTTCTTCTAGAGAAGATAGGAGTTCTCCTAAAGTTCCTCCTTCTGTCGAAAGAGCCCAATTTTCTGCATCATCAAAAGATGCAGAAAAATCTATCTTCAAACCTGCTTTGTCTGCAAGTTCATTCATTACATCTTGTGGAGATCCTGAAACATCAGTCCATATCCTCACATATTCTCTAGCCTGATTTGGTGATTCAGGAAAAACAACCAACTCACATTCAACAACATCATCTTCCTTGTCTTGTTGCTGTGCAAGGTAGTTATTGTGTTTACAAGTTAAACGATTCTTATTCAAAACAAATGCATATCGTGTAGGAGATATCCTGTAATATTGATAATCTTCGCCAAGTTCTGTACTGATAGGGACCCTTATTCCAAAAGTAAAAACAAGCCTTAAAAAAGAATCCTCAAATTTTGGATCTATTGAAACAGCTTTAATTTCTTTTACGAAACTCTTATCAGCTCCATTCCACTGGATAGTTTTTTCATTTTCTCCATCAGCCATATATCCACCAGGAATATTAAACACAAGCCTCGTTGGATAAACCTCATTCTTATGAGTAACAGCAACCGGAGTATCTAGAAACAGTGTAATGAAAGTTTCATCCTCAGATATAGTCCAACGAACAGCAGTTTCATCCTCTAGAGAAAAAGCATTAAGCGCTGAAGTGAAAATTGAAAAAATTAAAGATAATAAAAATAGTTTATTTTTCATAAAAATTGCCCCCTTAATTGGCGAAGAATATTTTTTTTGTAAAAATTCGTTTCATATCAAATAAATTACAACCCATCAATCCTACCTTTTTAGTAAAGAAAAGTCAACTTTTTTCATTCGTAATACTCCCCAAAAAATAAACCGAATGTATCATTGACTCCACCAGACTTTTCTTCCTCAAAAATAGAAAGAGTTAAACCGCCTTTTCCATTGGATGAGGAAGGTGCTAATCCAATAACCTTAAACATAGTACTATTTGCTCGACCATATGCACCACGACCTTCCAACCTGTAACCTTGACTTGAAACAGAAAGATCCTGATCTATCCTTGCAAGAACAGCTATAGCTCCTTTGTTGTTATTTGAAACATTATTTACTGAAAGCAAGCGTGTTGAGCTTGAATTCAAATCTCTAGGATCTATTGAATTTGAAATATCCAGCAATTGTGTAACTGTCCTGAAAGGTATTTTATTTAAACCGTTGTTGCTCCATTCTCCAGTATGCCAATCCCATAATATATCTTCTGTATTTTGCATAGCACAGCTTCCTGAAGAAGCTCCATTTCTACAATCTCCAGTGGTATATAACTGGATATCATCGAAAAACTGTTCCAGAAAACTGCCCCCGTATAAATCAACACCGTTTGGAAGCCATGAAAACAATGTCCCATGTTCAGAGGTCTCAGAAAAAGGCTCGTTAGGATTTGAATGATAATATTCTCTATAAATTAGTATAGAAGCTATCGCTGAAGGAAGTGCAGTACATGTTCCATCAAAAATACGATTTCCCATATCGCCGTCAAAATCACAAATTTTTGCAAAAGAAGCATGAAGCACATCGAAAGCCGCAGTGTTTATATTGACCTTGCCTCTCAATCTCAAAGGTCTCCACTCCAAAGGACTAATTCCAATTTCTGAAGAAGGATCTGTAATGGCACAATCATCAATGTCATAGCCTCT
>CAYFJE010000140.1:0-1810 GCA_964343345.1 uncultured bacterium | reverse complement strand
ACAAAAAGAAATAGTATGCAGCTATGTTCTTGCCATAATCTTGATGATCCTTTGGTAAATCAAAAGTATTCTCATCATCTTTACCGATACCAATCTGTAGAACAGTATTGTCAATTCCCTGCGTAAAGTAGTCTTCGTATTCTAATTCTTTATTCAGATTCTTGTGGACAAATGGGATATGAAAACCTTCCAAGTAATTGTCACAATAAAGAGCCCAATTTGCATTCACTTTGTATTTTCTAGATAGTTTAGGTTTGTATTTGAATTCATTAACTGGCAACCAATCTAATCTTTCAACCATTGGTCCAATAAGTTCCGAAAGATCACATTTTTTGTCATTGATAATAAATATTAGATTCTTCCAAGATTCCATCTCAATTTCAGGCAAGTTATCGTCTTTACTTGGAAAATCAGTTACATCATCAAATTCCGGCATGAATTTCATTTTCCCATCAATGTCAAACTGCCTACCGTGATATCCACAAACCAAGGTTTTGGTTTTGCACGAGTCATTACATACAATATTTCCTCGATGGGTACAAACATTAGATAGACATCTAATGTGTTCATTATCTTTTGTTAGAACATATGGTTCATTCACCATTCCTTCCAATAAAATTCCGGGATGGGCATTGTTTTTTTCTAATAAGTCTGCATCTCCAATAAATTGCCAACTTCGGTCGAATAATTTCTTTAGTTTTCTGTAAATCTTGGGGCTATGATAAAATTTTGAAGAAATAGTTTTTGCTTTTCGAATATCTGAATCAACGTTAATTTTCATTTCCGTTGTTAACGTCTTCGACTGCCTCCACTACTTCGGCCACCGCCACCACTACTTCGGCCACCACCACCACTTCTTCTGGTGGGTGTGTGTCTTCGTTTAGAACCTCCTCGATGATGGCGGTTGTTTCCAAAGTAACCACCTCCGAAAGGTCCTCCTCTTCCGAAAGGCCCCCAACGTCTTCCAAAATCTCTGCCTCCCGATGCAGCATTTCTAGCTTGACTAATGATAAATCCAACAATAATTATAGGAAAACACATCATTCCACCAAGACACATTAAAAAATATCCAACGAATCCCATTGTATCTCCAGGCGGTTCAACAAATTCACTATATGCTTCTGAAGGACTTTCAGGATTATAAATCAAACTGACCGTTGAATTAAGTGAAATACTACCATTAGCTGCTTCTTCGTTCCAGTAATCGGTGAAGTTTTCAAATAATCGTTCTTCATTATCTCCTCCATCTTCTTTAAGCTCATCAACCCAATGACTTTCCCAAAACTCGACATATTCAGTAGTTTGGTATGTCTTTTGATCCACGGAATATTGAGTTGTCAGGTCTATTGCAAAAACAAATTCTTTCCAGCATTCCCAATCATCTTCCCATCCATCGTCATTTTCATCCTCGCAAAATTCACCATCAATGAACGTTTTACTATTGGTTTGCTCGATTATAGTTCCTTCAGTTTCAGGCCATTCTGATGGGTTTGATTTAGATTCACCCGAACTTAACATAAGAGCGACCATTGCAGAAGCAACTATTGCAAAAACAACAAATGCTGCAATTATTAACCCCCAATTTAAATCACCATCAAGCCATGATACACCACTTCCGCTTTCATCTTCTCCCGGTAGTGCATATTCATCATTGTCATCTTTTGGTATTCTATAACTTCCACTTTTTGAGCCAGTTTCAGTAGGTGTTTTTGATGAAGCGTATTTGTCGTTATCATCGCCACTTCTCCATTTTCTATATTCTTCGCTATCCTGTTCAAAATCTTCGTCTTCAGCCAAATTTGTTCCTCAT
>CAYFJE010000139.1:0-1885 GCA_964343345.1 uncultured bacterium | reverse complement strand
TCATATAGATGCAGGCAAGACAACTACTTCAGAGAGAGTTCTTTTTTATTCTGGAAGACTTCATAGGCTAGGTGAGGTTCATGATGGGACTGCAACAATGGACTGGATGGAACTTGAACAAGAAAGAGGAATAACAATAACTTCAGCTGCAACAACAACAACATGGAAAAATCATCAGATAAACATAATAGATACACCTGGGCATGTTGATTTTACTGTTGAGGTCGAACGAGCTTTAAGGGTTCTTGATGGTGCTGTGGTTATAGTAAGTGCTGTTGAAGGTGTTCAACCTCAGTCTGAGACTGTATGGAGACAGGCTACAAGAAATAATGTTCCAAGGATTGTTTTTGTAAATAAAATGGATAGAACAGGTGCTAATTTTGAAAACTCAGTGCAATCAATAAATGATAAGTTAAAGTCAAATGCAATTCCTGTACAGCTGCCAATAGGTTCTGAGTCAGATTATTTGGGTTTAGTTGACTTGATAGAAATGAAAGCTTACAGGTATCTAGATGACAATGGTCTTGATTTTGAGGAAATCCAAATCCCTAAAGAGTTGGAAGATGAATCGTTTTTAGCAAGATCTATTTTGCTTGACTCTTTGGCAGAGTTTAATGATGAGTTAATGTCTTTATACCTTGACGAAAAGGAGATTCCTGTTTCCTTGGTAAAGAAAACAATAAGATTAGCAACAATTACACAGGGGATTGTTCCAGTGTTTTGTGGTTCAAGTTTAAAGAATAAGGGTGTTCAAATGCTTTTGGACGGAATAATAGATTATCTTCCAAGTCCATCAGACATCGAAGAGATAAAAGCATATGCGAGTGATGGAAATGAGATTACTTTAAATACAGGCGATGATAATTTAACAGGGTTAGCTTTTAAAGTGGCCACTGATCCTTTTGTAGGAAAATTAATTTTTGTAAGAATATATTCTGGAAAACTGAAATCAAAAGATCAAATATACAACCCAAGAACTGGAAAAACTGAAAGAGTTGGAAGGCTTTTGAGAATGCATGCCGACAGGAGAGAAGACATAGAAGAGCTTGGACCTGGGGACTTAGGAGCAATTATCGGTGCAAAGAGTTTTACAACAGGAGATACTTTAACAACGAAGGGAAATTCGTTTACTCTTTCTAGAGTTAGCTTTCCAGATCCAGTAATTTCTATTTCTTTAGAGCCAAAAAAAACAGCTGATTTAGATAAGTTGGGAGAATCATTATCAAAATTAGGAGAAGAAGATCCATCTTTCAAGTTCTCTGTCGATTCTGAAACTGGACAAACTGTTATTTCAGGAATGGGAGAATTGCATTTAGAAATAATTGTAAGTAGGCTTTTGAGAGAGTTTAAGCTGGATACTAATGTTGGAAGGCCTAAGGTCTCTTACAGAGAATCAATATCTGCATCTAGTGTTGCTGAAGGTAGGTATGTAAGGCAAAGTGGAGGAAGAGGACAGTATGGGCATGTTGTTATTGAGATAGAGCCTCGACAAAAAGATAAAGATCAAATTTTAGAACTCGAGGATCTTACAAAAGGAGGCTCTGTTCCAAAAGATTACCATAAAGCTGTTCTGGAAGGGGTTAAAGAGGCAGCATTAAATGGTTCGATTGCTGGTTATAAAGTTATCGACTTTCACCTTAAACTTTTGGATGGAAGTTATCACGAAGTTGATTCTTCCGAAATTGCTTTCAAAATTGCTGCTGTAGATGCTTTCAGAAAAGCTTTCTTGAAGGCATCTCCATTATTGCTAGAGCCAATTATGGATGCTGAAATAATGGTCAAAGAAGATCATGTTGGTGTTGTACTCGGCGATTTAGAAAAGAGAAGAGGAATGGTTTACGATACAAAAATCTTAGATGATGGAACAAGAGTAATTAAGGTTCAT
>CAYFJE010000138.1:792-1937 GCA_964343345.1 uncultured bacterium | reverse complement strand
TCTGAATGTTCCATAAACTATATCAAAACCAATCTCATCGAGATTCTCCTTGAGGGCTACAATGTTTTTAAAATCCCTCTTCAGTGAAGGTATCATTTTTTCAGCATCTTTTAATGAATACTCTTTTCCAAACGAATCACTCATATCTTAATCATATTGCTAGATGGGATTCGGTATGTCAAAAAAAACAGATTCAATATTTAATTTTTCTTTTAAATATTGATTTAACATTTGTATTCCAACTCTTTCAGTTGCATAATGACCGCATGCAAACAAGTTTACATTATGTTCAATCGCCTCATGCATTGACCATTCTTCAGCTTCTCCAGTTATTAAAAGGTCAACATTCTCTTTTGCAGCCTCTTTGATGAAATTAGCTCCTGCTCCAGAAACAATTGCTATCTTTTTTATTTTCTTCTTTTTACAATTTAAATGAATTACTTCATGTTCGTAATAAAGTTTTGTTTTTTCTTTTAAAACACAAACATCGACTCTTTCTTCTAGTTCAAAACTTGCCCCAATAAAAAAATCGTCGAACATCCCGAAAGGTTCCAGATTCTTTCCTTTAAAAGAGTTCATATAATCTAGACAAGCGGGGTAGTTGTTTCCAATTTCCTCATGTGCATCAAGAGGAAGATGATAAGCGAGCAAAGATATTTCATTTTTTAATAGTAGATTAAGCCTTTCTCTTGCTATTCCTTCGATAGGGTAAGACTGTTCTCCCCAAAACATACCGTGATGAACAATGATTGAATCACAATTTTCTTGGATTGATTTTTTTATCAATTCTTTAGATATAGAAACTCCTGTTAAGATTTTTTTTACGTTCTCTCTCCCAGAAACCTGTATTCCGTTAATGCTCTTATCGATAAACTGATCCTTTTTCAGGAGGTTGTCTAATCTGGAAACAAGGTCATTCAGTTTCATATTTTAAATAATAGTTTTTTCATTACATAGATATTCTAAAAAGATTACAATCTAGATTATGAACAATAAATTTTTCTTTTTGGCTTTTGTTTCTTTTTTAATCTATGGATGCAATACCACAAGCGAAGTTGAAGAGGCACCTGTGGCTGAGGAAGCAGCAGTTGTTGAAGAGGCACCTGTGGCTGAGGAAGCAGCAGTTGTTGAAGAGGCACCTGTGG
>CAYFJE010000138.1:0-692 GCA_964343345.1 uncultured bacterium | reverse complement strand
CTGAGGAAGAAGAAGATATTCTTGGAAGTGAAGGAAATGATACTGATTTACTTTCCGCAGAAGAAGACACAGATGAAAATAGATATTATTTAGATTGGGAGCCATGTTCTGGCAAATTGTCTTTTGAAGTTTCAAAAAATGAAAAAGATGAACTTTTAAGTGACCCTCTAATAAAACTTTACAGAACATCTGAAAACAAAGAAAAAAACAACTTTGTCGAACTCATGCAGGGAGATGGGTATTCCCCCTTGGCAAAAATAACCATTCCTGAAGATGGCGAAATGTCTGTTTTTGAATTTAGTGACGGGTCTTCATCAGGAACATTGGCCAGATATGGTAAAAAAATAATCTTCTCTCAAGAAGGGTCCGAAGAAATGGAAAGCTCAATTGAATGTGGCCTTAATGGTATTGAAAAAATAACAACAGAAAACATAATCCAAAACGACATTGACAACCATAATTGGAATCATATAAATGGCAATATAGAAATGGATTTTCAGTATGGGTGGAAGCCTGTTGGAGATGGTGAGTTTGTCCCAATTTTGGCAAAAATAGATATTGTTGGAATTGACAATGGGGATATCGCTGTGGCAATGTTTAATTATGGTGCACCTGAGGGAATGTGCCCTGTTCTAAGTTGTGAAGGAGATATCCATACTTTAAAAATTATGGATAAGTATAGAAAGGTTTTA
>CAYFJE010000137.1:0-1958 GCA_964343345.1 uncultured bacterium | reverse complement strand
AAGATTAAAACAATAATTGCAAGATTCTTACCAGACTCTTTTATTGATAATCAATTTTAAATTCTCCAAATATCTTACTGCCAGCACCAATTAGTCCGGCATCTTTCCCGAGAACAGCCTTTTTAATCTCAACTTTGTACAAATCATGCTCTTTGGACATTTCTTTATTAAGCATGTCTGTATAACCATCAGCCAAACCGACACTTCCGCCAATAACAGCAACTTCTATATCAAACATGCTTTTTGAATTGGAGATAGCTGTTGTTAGCAGTGAGGCTGATGTATTAAGAATGTCCTTTGCCCAAGACTCTCCATTACTCGCTTTTTCAAAAACATCTTTTGCTACCGCCATTGGATAATAAGGCTGTGCAGCAAAGGCAATCCCTTCACCAGAAACATAAGTTTGCAAACATCCTTTTCGCCCGCATGTACATTCAAGACCATGAGGGTCAATTTGGATATGCCCTATATGGCCTGCCATACCTGTCTTTCCCTGCATCAGTCTCCCGCCGAAGACAACACCACCTCCCACACCTGTGGAAACAGTAACAAAAAGCATATCTTTTCCTTCCCCTGCTCCAAAACAATATTCTCCCCATGCTGCAGCCTGGGCATCATTTACAAGGGTGACTTCTTTTTCGAGTGAATCTTGCACCTTTTTTGCTAAAGGAAAATTTTTCCCATCATCTAACTCAAGTGTCGGAGCACTCCAGAAACCTTGCTGAACAAGTCCCAAAGTTGCAATAGAGATACTCTCTGTCTTTTCAGCCCAAGATTTCCCCATTTTTGAAATCTGGATTACAAAGTCTTCCGCTGTCTTTGTTTTTACTGTTTTTTCTTCTTTTTTTTCAAGAATTTGCCCATTTAAAACCAAAGCGCATGAGATCTTGGTTCCTCCTATGTCGAATGTCAGTGTGGGTAAACTCATAATGAAAGTCTATTATAGACAAATGCTTATAATGAAATTATTCGAATTACAGGAGAAAGAAAATGTTGATTTTTTTACTAAATTTATTAATCCCAAAATGCAATCAACCCATTGAAGAATATCTTCATTCCGGGAAAATATTAAGAAGCAATGAAGGAATTTATGAAGAAGAAAACACTGAGACAAAAAAATCATGGGGAATGTCTTTTAATGATCTTCTTGAAGGAAATATTGATTCTGCATTGGGAAAAGCAAAAAAAGCCCATTACAACCTGTGCAAAAACGAAGTGGAGGAAATTTATCAATGGATCCCATTAAAAAAAGGTCTTCCTTGGATTTTTTTTAGACAAAAAGGTTTGGATTTGATATTAGAAACACCACATCCAATCTTTGATGGGACATTAAACCAAAGCATTAAGATGTTTCGAAAATCAAATGCAAAAATACTAATTGTGAGTGGAACACACAGATGCACAAATCAAGAAATTTCTGGATGCTCTGGAACAACCACGGCATGCTCAAAAACAGAAAGAAAACCATACGGAATTTCAGACCCTGCACACAATGACAGAACACTTTTCCACACAATGCATCTAAAAACAAATGAAGCTTTTCCTAATTCGATAACCATAAGCATTCATGGAATGGCTGCAAGTGGCGTTAGCTTATCTGATGGAACATCATTAGAAACAACAAAAAACAGTTTTGTTGCCAGGCTTGCTGAAAATTTATCAAAAAATTTAAAAGGAGAAGATGTAACAACGTGTAACAATTACGAAGGAGCAAAAAGAAAACTCCATTTATGTGGTACCACCAATGTTCAAGGTAGAAATTTGAATGATGTATTGGAACCTTGCACAGTTTCTGCAAAAAAATCAACAGGTAAATTCATCCATATGGAACAAGGCAGAACAGTTAGGTCAAAAGGAGAAGATGTTGCAAAAGCAATTGTTGACACACTTTTTATGGATGACAATTGGAAAGATGATGAACGTGTTATTGCTGCTTCATTCGTGTTGCCAACAAAAAA
>CAYFJE010000136.1:0-1973 GCA_964343345.1 uncultured bacterium | reverse complement strand
AAAATTGGTGGACTATTATATATCTATTTGTTCTTTATGGTTATTTTATTTTTCTAGATAGCTCTTTTAATCGGCTCTGTTCATGATCATCTAGATTTATTTTACCTTTCCCCATAAGTGATTTTAATTCTTCCCTATTGTCCTTAAGATCTAGCCTTTTAGTGATATCATTAAATTCATTCACCAATTCATTATCAGTAATAATTTTTTGTTCTAATGCTAACTCTATCAGGTATTGATGAAGTTTAGGATCATCAGCAAAATGCTGAATTATTGTTGCTGGCATTACTCTATCTTTTTCATTCACTAACCGAGCTATCTTTTTAAAAACATCAATGCCTCTTTCGTCTAGGAAATTAAATTGATTCTTAATATCAATGGTTTTTGCAAGTTCAGGCTTGTGTAACAAAATTTGAATTGCTTGATTGATAAGGCTTGGCCTCTTGTTTTGATAACTCACCTTCTTAGATACTGAACCTGAAAAGCTTTTTTTATTATTGTTGGCAGGATATTTAATTAGTCTTTCTTCAGTGATATTGTATTCCTTAGCTATCTTCTTTATTACTAGATCTTTATATATTCCATCCTTAATTTTGTTAGCTAGCGTCATAGCATTTTCCGCAGCATTAGCCTTGCCTTTAGTGGAACTGATATTAGATTCTTGATTGCATAGATTAATTAGAAACTGATCCATTGATTGAGCTTCTTTTAGGAGGTTCTGAAAAGCTTTATGTCCTTTTTTTCTGATGAAATCGTCAGGGTCATCATCTTTAAGTAAGAGGAAGAACACATCTTTGTTTTTTCTAACCAGAGGTAGGCAGAGCTCCATTGCTTTTTTCGCGGCCTTCTTCCCTGCATTATCACCATCAAAACAGAAAATTATTTGATCAGAGATTCTAAATATTTTATTGATGTGGGTTTCTGTTGTTGCTGTGCCTAAAGTTGCTAGAGAATTACCTATCTTATTTTGATACAAGCCTATTACATCTGTGTAACCTTCGACTACAATGGTTTTTCTTTGGCTAGCAATAGATTTTTTAGATTCATACAAACCGTAAAGCAACTGCCCTTTTTTAAACAATGGTGTTTCAGGTGAGTTTAGATATTTTGCTTCTTTATTATTGTCCCCTATTGATCTTCCTCCAAAACCGACAATCTCTCCTTTATTGTTTCTTACAGGGAACATGAGCCTGTCTCTGAAAAAATCGAAAAATCTATCATCTTTTTTAACTAATAATCCGCATGCTAAAAGTTTCTTTTTATCTTCTTGTGTTACGCCAAATTTATTCGTGATGTCATCCCAAGAATCTTTAGAGAAACCTAGGGCGAAATGTTTAGCGGTTTTTCCATCGATGCCTCGACTTTTTAAATAATTGATGGCTTTTTTAGAATCTTTTAAATTTTGCTCGTAATAAGTTGAAATATTTTTTAATAAACCCTTTAAATCATTCCTTTCTCTAGACTTAGCTGCATTTTCTTTGGACTTAGGCACTGAAACGCCAAGCATCTTGGCAATCTCCTCTATAGCTTCAACAAAATTAAGTCGTTCAGATTCCATTAAAAAGTCTAATACGGTGCCATGAGCTTGACAGCCAAAACAATGATAAAACCCCTTTTCTGGGCTTACTGTAAACGATGGTGTTTTTTCATTGTGGAAGGGACAACAGGCCTTATACTCATTGCCGGCTCTCTTTAGCTCGACCCGTCTTCCTATAACCTCAGCGATATCGGTGCTCTCTATAAGAGATTCAATAAAATCTTTAGGAATTCTTTCTGGCATAAATTGAAATTTATAATAATTTTATAGTTTGGGCTTGATAATTTAGTCTATTTAGAAAAATGAGAAAAGTAAAAGAACTTATCTTTTCTGAAATATTATTTAGACAGTGATTCTCTAACAATATCGCTGGCAATCTTCATATCAATCTTGCCATCCGCTTGCTGCTTAAGCTTAGCCATCACTGTTCCCATAT
>CAYFJE010000135.1:0-2021 GCA_964343345.1 uncultured bacterium | reverse complement strand
CCAACCATTTGTCTAAATCGGCAAGTGAACTATTGATGATGGTAGCTGGGCTACACGATGACGAGTCCACCGTTTTCTCCCATTCTCCTCACAATTATCGGCTCCGAGAAAATCTTGCGAATGAGTTTGAAGAATTATTCATAGATGGGCTATCCATACATCTATTGCATCAACCAGATGATGCTGAACACTTAATTCATGAAATTCGGAATTTTGAGACAGATTTGGAATACCCTTGGAGGGTTGATATTTTAGGGATCGAAAACACTCTTCATTTTGACTTTTTAACATCTGAAAATCCCAATCGACCGCTGAAGCAAGAAATTGATGCACTACAAAAAATGCAAAACCTTCAAGACAAACTGTCTGGCATTTTCTACAATAATTCAGAACCAAATGGTTTGAATGATTTATTCAAGGAAGGTAAAGAAGGTTTGAATATCTATGATGACATCAATGAAGAAAACAAATCAGACTTCTTCGGTCTAGTGCTTCTTTCGATGCAAGCAATCGCTTTAGGAGAAAATACCCCTCCACGTTCACGCCAGAACATAGTCGGACCTTATATCAGAATAATTGAAAATGAACCGGTAATGGGCCCTGAAAACGCACTTTTTCTTGTACAGGTGGAAATTTGCTGTGGGATGTATAAAGACGCGAAGAAACGTTTGGAAAGGATAATTGATACAGACATTGAACCATTTATGTACAGGAATAAGGTCTCTAAATGGACTAAAGAATTTGTTTCAGAATGGGTGGAACCAGATATGGACACATTTGAATTTCGCAAGAATCTCCCGTGGTTTAGTAACAGATCTGCAAACTATTGGTCCTTTGTGTTGGATTATTTGAATGAAAATTAGAGTGATATTATGGTGAAACCTCCATACCCCCCGACCCCTGAACAAGTTAAATCAGGGCATGTAGTGAAGCGACGCCAAGGCAAGAGGCCCTATTGGATGGCTGTCAAACCTCCTAAGGATTGGAAATGTGTTACAAAAAAAGATTATGATGACTTCCGAGGAAAGAAAAAGAAGAAAGCACCTGCAAAGAAGGCAACACCAACACGTAAGAAGAAAGTACCTGCAAAGAAGGCAACACCAACACGTAAGAAGAAAGTACCTGCAAAGAAGGCAACACCAACACGTAAGAAGAAAGTACCTGCAAAGAAGGGAATAAACAATACTTACCTGCCGAATAATAAACACCCCACAATAACACTCCGATGGGTGCGGCATGACAATGCCAAGGAATTTAAGGAGCATTTTGATAATATCGGATTTTCTAAAAATGATGATGAGCTCATCATGGCCAATCAAGGCTGGTATTGTTTAGGTACAACGGATTTAATTGGTTATATCGGGATGGTTGGAAAATGGAGATCTGGTGAACATACAAAAAATACAATCAGCGCGCGATGGTTTGTCGATACAGGTAACCGAAAAGGGCATGACTGCCTGGGGAAGAAGTGGCCAAAAGGACTGTATAGTGAAAATAAAGTTCGAATAAATAAAGAAATTGCCAAGATATCAACCGCTACTGTGGTAAAAGCACGCCCCAGGAAAACTGGTCGTTGGAAAAATACCAACCTCCCGCCTTTGTATAATCGTGGTAAGAGGCAAGCTGGTTTTATCGATAGAATCGAAAATTTACTTATTTTTTTACCAGCCCAAGATTATCGTATAGAAACAGGCAAGAATAAAGATCGATTTTACAAAAAACGGGGAAAATCGTGGATAGGTGGGGTAGGAAATCCATCTCCAATCGCCATCAATAATTCAAAAGCCATGATTAATCAAAGAGAATATGACAGTTTTCCCGAGGGCGGTTGGTATTCGAGTGGGAAATTTAATGTCAAATGTGTTGGTGATGTTCCAAGACAACTCTCTGAAATTTTTGATCCGGGGATTAATGTTAAAAAACTAATTAATTCTTTAGATTCAAGTAAATTGAAGCGATAGCTATTACAAATGTGTAAAGAGGTTTGAGCTGCGACTATTCATTGATTGCAAATATCTGAG
>CAYFJE010000134.1:0-2041 GCA_964343345.1 uncultured bacterium | reverse complement strand
GCAAAGGGTCCAGGTAAGGTTTTAAGTGTTTCTGCACAAAATGATGAAGATGGAACTCAGATAACAATTGAATATGACAAACCTCAAATTATTGATGGAAGTAAAAAAGAATCAAAAAAACATGTTCTTTCCTTGAGAAGATATGCAAGAAGTAATCAAAGTACGGTTATCGACCAGAAGCCACTTGTCAAAGCCGGTCAGAGAATTAAAAAGAATCAGATTTTGACAGATGGCCCAGGTATTAAAAATGGAGAGTTGGCACTTGGTCAAAATCTAACAGTTGCTCTTATGAGTCTAGATGGCTATAACTTTGAGGATTCTATTGTTGTAAGTGAAAGAGTAGCAAAACTCGGTCTTTTGGATAGTGTTCAGATAGAAAAATATGAATGTGTTGCAAGAAGGACTAGGCTTGGAGAGGAGATAGTTACTGCTGATATACCCAACGAAGATGATTCCTTATTAGCGAATTTAACTAAAGATGGGATAGTCAGAGTTGGTACTGAAGTTAGCCAAGGACAATTACTTGTTGGTAAATTAACTCCAAAACCAGAGAAAGAAAGAACTCCAGAAGAAAAATTGATTTGGAAAATAATGAATCAAAAAGGATCTGACATGAGAAACACTTCTTTGAGAATGCCAACTGGCGAACATGGTGTTGTTATTCGTGTCGACACACTCTCAAAAGAGGATAGTGGTGTTGAGTTAAGGCCAGGTGTTTTACAAAAGGTCGATGTTTATGTTGCAATAAAGAGAAGATTAACTGTGGGAGATAAATTAGCAGGAAGACATGGAAATAAAGGTGTTGTTAGTACGATCTTGCCTGAAGAAGACATGCCATTTTTGTCTGATGGAACTCCAGTTGATGTCATATTAAATCCTTTAGGAGTCCCTTCAAGAATGAATATTGGTCAGTTGATGGAACTTCATTTAGGTTGGGCAAGTAAGCATTCTGGAAATAGAGCAAAAGTCCCTGTCTTTAATGGATGTTCTATGGAAACAATCCAAGATGAGCTAGAGAAGAATGGACTTAGGAGAGATGGAAAGAGTGTTGTTTATGACGGAAGGACCGGGGCACAACTTGAAAATGATGTTGTTGTGGGTGTTATGAGCATTATGAAACTGAACCATCTTGCTGAAGCGAAGGTCCATGCAAGGTCAATTGGTCCTTACTCTTTGATTACACAACAGCCATTGGGCGGAAAGGCTAGAGGAGGAGGGCAAAGATTCGGAGAGATGGAAGTTTGGGCTTTAGAGGCTTATGGTGCAAGTAGGGCTTTGCAGGAAATGCTCACAATAAAAAGTGATGATATTGAAGGCAGGAACCTTGCTTACAAAAAGATGACAAGAGGAGAAGCCATCGATCTTTCGTTAAAGCCTGAAAGTATAAATAATTTAGATAAAGAAATAAGAGGGCTCGGCTTAGATCTCGAATTTTTCCAGCATGGTGACCAAAATGAATTCTCCGAAGAGATTTCGCAAGATGCCGATTCATCATCTTCAGATGAATCGAAACTTCATTCAGGAGATCAAGGCTCTGATGAAGAGGCTGAAGTTGACAAAATTAATGATGAAGAAAACCAAGAAAAAGTAGTATCTGAGGAGAACGAACAAGATGAGTAAAAAACAAATTTCAGCTTTAAGAATTTCTATAGCAAATCCTGAAAAAATCAAAAATTGGGGTGGAGAAGTTCTTCAACCAGAAACTATAAATTATAGAACCGGAAGACCTGAACCGGATGGTCTTTTTTGTGAGAAAATATTTGGTCCAACCATCAGTTTTGAATGCTATTGTGGAAAATATAAAAATGTCAGAAGAGATAATTTAGAGTGTGAAGTTTGTGGTGTTTCGGTTACTCATAAAAGGGTAAGAAGAAGATGGATGGGAACGATAAAGCTAGCGGCTTCTGTTGTTCATCCGTGGTTCCTAAGCATACAACCGAAAAATGTCTTGCAAAATGTTTTGGGATTATCAAAAAGGGCAACAAAGCAGATTGTTTATTACATGAAATATGCAGTCGTTTTTCTTGATGAAAAAAAGAAG
>CAYFJE010000133.1:0-2048 GCA_964343345.1 uncultured bacterium | reverse complement strand
CAAGGAATGTGGGCATCTGGATGGCTATCTGGTGAAGCTGGCGTGCATCGGCTTGTTAGGTTGTCTCCTTTTGATTCTGCAAAGAGAAGACATACCTCTTTTGCAAATGTTGAAGTGACTCCAAAAATAGAGGAGTCTCAAGACCTCGGCCTTGATATGAAGGAAGTTGAAATCTCCTTTTACAAAAGTGGAGGCCCTGGAGGGCAGCATGCGAATAAAACATCATCAGCTGTAAGAGCGGTTCATAAACCAACAGGCATTCTTGTAACCTGCTCAAACGAAAGAAGCCAACATCAAAACAAATCAATTGCTCTTGCCGTCCTTAAGAGCCGTCTCGCACAGCTTAAAAAAGACGAAGAGATTGGAAGAAGGTCTGCAAGTGACAAGGTGGAAATATCTTGGGGGAATCAAATCAGATCCTATGTTCTACATCCTTACCAGATGGTTAAAGACCTAAGAACGAACTCTGAGTCAGGGAATGTACAAAAAATATTAGATGGAGACTTGGTTGGAATGATGAGAGCTTTTCTTTTAAGTGTCGATGTTTAAAAAAATTTTAATTTTCCTGATCTCGACATCGGTTCAATGTCCTGAAAAGACACTTGAAACAAATATATTCTCAGATTCCGTGAACCAGGTCATAAAAAAATCCGAAGGGATGATTGATCTTGTTTTTACATTTCAAAACCTCTCAGAGGAAAAAGAAAATATGACTTTCCTAAAAAGATCTTTTCGTTCAAAAACCCTTCTTGAAAAACTGAACAAAAACTCTGCCCTTGATGCTATTGGCATCAGTGGAGGAGTTTTTTTGAAAGAGGCAGACAAAACCTTGTCCCTTTATGTTTTAGGTCAGGGTGAAGATGGGCTTTTGGAGTCTGCTCCAGTTAGTCCAAATCAAATCATTACAGTGGCAGCTAGTTTAAAAATGATAAAAACATTTTTTACCAAGGATGAAAAAACTGTGTTTTTTGACCCAGTAATCAGAGAGATTCAAGATTCGTTTCTTGTAGAAAGTTTTCCCCAACTTCAACAAAAAACCTTGGTTGTTAATACTAAGCAAGTTTTGGATCTGCAGGAAACAGACAAAGTTAGAACAACCGCAAAAGCTGTTTGTTTTAGATATATGGAAAACAAAAAATGATACTTTTAACAAATGATGACGGAATAAAGTCTCCGACTTTAGAAAAAACGCTTGAAGCATTGTCTGAAGAGGACAAGGTGGTTGTCGTTCCTGCAAAAGATGTCTCGGGCTGCTCGATGTGCATAACAATCGATAGGGAAATAAATGTCAAAAAAAAGAAAATTCGTCAAAATGAAATTTTGGTCTGCGACGGGAAAACTGCAGACTGTGTTTTATTGGGTTCGACAGTTGCGAATAAACCCATCAAGGGTGTAATTAGTGGAATTAATACAGGCCCTAATCTAGGTTTAGATGTAATTTATTCTGGGACTGTTGCTGGGGCAAGAAAGGGTTCCCTTCTTGGCATTCCGTCAGTTGCAATCTCGATGGAAAGAAGTTATCAAAAAAAACAAAAAATTTTTTATGAATCAGCATACTCACTTTTGCCAATTGTAAAAAATCTGCTTTTGTCAAACCCGCCGCCAGAAAAACATTTTATGAACATTAATATACCAAACCAACCTTTGCAAAATATCAAAAGTGCAGTTGTAACAAACCTGGGAAGAAGAGGATATAAAGACAAAATGACAAACAAGGAAACAAAGGGGTCTTCTCTTGTTTTCATTTGTGAAGATGAAGAGGTGGTTCAGGATTTTACACCAGGAACAGACTCCTGGGCAATTAGCGAAAAACTTGTTTCCTTGACACTCTTAAAAGATATGATAAATGAATCTGTGATGGATTGGGATTTGTCTGTATGGATCAAATCCATCAATTGTTTTTTGGAGGAACGAAATGAAAAAATCTAATTTAAAAATATTACAACTAGTAGTTGGTTTGTTTGTTGTTTTTTCTCTTATGCGCGCAGTTTCTTCAGGGGTAAGTGGAACGAGGGCCTCTGACGTTCCCGCGAAATCCGCTGATGGTG
>CAYFJE010000132.1:0-2067 GCA_964343345.1 uncultured bacterium | reverse complement strand
TTTTTTCATTGCTCTTTTTGTTTTTTCTTTGAGGAAGTTAAAAATAATTCACAATAAAAAAGTAGATCAAAATATAGCAGAAATACTAGAAGCCAAATCACAATTAACTGCTGAAAGAAAAAAGAAGAAAGAAGAGGGTTTGATCCTTCAGAAAACCAAAGAGGAAATGATTAAAAAGGAATCAGAATTGTTTGCTGAAAGAAATATTTTTGAATCAAAAAAAGAAAATTTTAAAATTCAAAAAAATGAATCTTTGGCAAAAATCCAAAAATTAGAAAACTCATTAATTTCAAGAGAAGAGAAAATTTTGTCTGATGAAAATCAGATCGTTGAAAAACTAGAGCATCTTTCAAAGATTACAAAAAAAGAAGCAAAAGATTTTGTTATAAATGCAGCTAAAAAAGCAAACAGAGAAGCTCTAAAAGCGATTTTTAAAGAAGGTGAAGAGCAAGCTTTTTTGCAAAGCCAACAAAGAGCTCAGCAACTTTTGCTTGATGCTGTTCAGGGGATAAATGTTCCAACTGTTCTAGGGAATGATATCTTGGGACGAATCGAAATCGCAGATGAAAATCTTAAAGGAAGGATTATTGGTCGTGCTGGAAGGAACATTAAATATTTCCAAGAAAGAGCTGGAGTGGATCTTATTGTAGATGAGACTTTGTTTTTGACTATTTCTTCTTTCGACGGTGTTCGTCAGGCAATTGCAACAATTGCTTTAGAGCGCCTTATTAAGGATGGCAGGATTCATGCTCCAGCAATCGATAGAGAGATTAAAAAAGCAACTGAAGAAGTTTCAAAAATGGTTAATGATTACGGAGAAAAGGCAGCAGAAGAAGCCGGAGTCCCAGGTTTAGATAAAACAGTAATCAAGATGATTGGAAGGATGAGTTTCAGGTCTAGTTTCGGGCAAAACTTATTACAGCACAGTGTTGAGTGTGCTCGGATAGCTGGGCAGTTGGCAAAGGAACTAAGTCTTGATCAAAGCATATTGAGAAGAATGGCTCTTCTTCATGATATAGGAAAAATATTACCAAGTGAGGGGGAAACAGAATCTCATGCCTTGGCCGGGGCTAAATTGTTAAAAGAGCATGGAGAATCTAAGAAGGTTGTTAATGCGGTTGCATCTCACCATGGAGAAGAAGAATGTGAAAGTGTAGAGGGAGAAATTCTAAAAATCGCAGATGCTCTTTCTGGAGCAAGGCCAGGAGCAAGGCGCGACACTTATCAAATATACATTGAAAGACTTAAAAGAATTGAGGAGTTGGGGAATTCTTTGCCTGGTGTTGTACAGACCTATGCTGTTAGTGCCGGAAGGGAGATTAGGGTAATTTTGGATCCCGACAGAACTACTGACGAAGACCCTATCGTTTTGGCTGGAGAGTTACTTAAAAAAATAAAAAAGGAATTAGATATACCGGGAAAAACTACAATTACTGTAATTAGGGAAAAACGGGATTCAATACAAGGATGATTAGGATTTTATCTATTGGCGATGTCTTTGGAAGGCCGGGAAGGAAGATTTGTAAAAAAATAATTCCAGAATTGAAACCAAAGTACAAAACTGATTTGATTATTGTGAATGCTGAAAATGCAAGTGGCGGGAAAGGCTTGTCTGAAAAAAACTATGAAGAAATAATCCAGACTGGTGTTGATTTAATAACATTGGGAGATCATATGTTTGATCAAAATTCAATCAAACCAATCCTGAATGATTGCAAAAACCCGATAATCCGCCCGGCAAACTACCCAAGTTCCAAAATGGAGGGAAGAGGTGTGTGGACTACATCCTTGAAAGGGATGGAAATCAATGTGATTTGTCTTCAGGGAAGGATATTCATGAGAGAAGGGACAGACAATCCTTTTAGATCTTTTGATGACATCCATTCAAAACTAAACCCCGACTCAATCAACCTGCTTGAGTTCCATGCTGAAGCAACAAGTGAAAAACATGCGATGTTCTGGTATGTCGATGGTCGTGTTTCAGCTGCATGGGGGACACATACACATGTTGCGACAGCTGATGAAAGAGTGTATCCGCAGGGGCTTGGCGCCATTGCTGATCTTGGT
>CAYFJE010000131.1:0-2100 GCA_964343345.1 uncultured bacterium | reverse complement strand
GAACAAACCAACCTGAATCTTTTTCTCCCTCTTCGGGAATCCTCCACTCTCTTTTTGTTTCCTTCATTTTGGGGCCATCGTAAAACCCTTCATTATATTTTCCGCTGTAAGCAGAAGTTTTATTCCCGAGGGTATAAGGCTCCTCTAAAACTTCTCCATTCACATAAACTGAACCCTTTTCAACAACAACAATATCACCGGGGCCAGCAATAATCCTTTTGACCCAAAGCTCTCCATCTGCTCTTTGAACACTTGCTGGAGGTTCAAATATAACCATTGACCCTATTTCAGGATCGGAAAAATAATAAGAAAATTTCAAGCCAAATAGTTTATCGCCAACTTCAAGATTTGGAATCATGGATTTTGAAGGAACGACAAAGGATGCCAAGAACCAAGTTGATATGATTGAAAACCAGAACAAAGCAAACCCAATAGATTCTCCCCAATCTAAACAAATTGACTTGAAAGTTGGCTTGATGTTAATTGATTTTTGGAAATTTGATTCGTTGTGAAAGATGGTTGTTTTCCCATGTCGGAAAATACTTAAAAACAAATCATCTCCCTGCTCCCAAAAAACTTTTTTTCCTTTTTGGTTAGATGTTTTCAACTCCCCATGTTGGATGCTGATCTCTCCAGATGGGAGGTTTTTTAGAAGTTCTGGATCTATCTTTTCAAACTTGCCGATAGCTTCCATGGAAAAAGAATCTTGCAAAATAAAACTATCGTCTTTCTCTTATTCTTGCAGCCCTCTTTGAAAGACCCCTGAGGTAAAAAAGTTTAGCTCGTCTAACTTTCCCTTTTCTGGTTACTTCAATTTTTTCCAATCTTGAACTAAATAATGGAAAAGTTTTTTCAACCCCTATATTGCTGCTGTCTTTTCTAAGGGTGAAAGTTGCTCCTGCTTGAGAGCCGCCTTTTTTTGATATACAAACACCTTCGAATGTTTGGAGAGGTTGTCCCTTGTCTTTGTCGTCTTCTCTATATACAACCTTTAATGTGTCTCCTGCTCTGAATTCAATTGTGTCTTTTTTATTTTTTTCCAAATATGCTTTGATTTTTGAATTTATTTTTATAGCCATGTCTATCTCCTTTCTCTTAGCTTTTAATTAAATCAGGTCTTCGTTTTTTCGTTCTGCTCAAAGCCTGCTTCTCTCTCCATAAATTAATTTTTTGATGATTCCCAGACAATAAAACCTCTGGAACCTTCATTCCTCTAAAATCTCTAGGTCTTGTGTATTGAGGGTACTCCAACAAATTATTTGAGAAAGATTCTTCATTTAAAGATCTTTCTGAAATAAGGCCTTTTTGTAACCTTGCCGTACTTTCAACAAGGCTTAAAGCTGCAAGCTCTCCTCCCATGAGAACGAAATCACCAATCGAAATTTCCTTTGTCGCAAGTCCTGTTCTGACACGTTCATCCACTCCTTCATATCTGCCACAAAGGAGAATGAATCCTTTGGTTGAAGCAAGATTTTCTGATATTCTTTGATTGAGTCTCTCCCCCTGTGGAGAAAGAAGTATGATTTCAGGGTTATCATTTTTCCAATATTCAGATTTTATAAAATCAACTGCTGAAAAAAATGGTTCTGGTCGCATAACCATTCCTGCGCCACCTCCAAAAGGGGTGTCGTCAACTGATTTGTGATTGTTGTTTAGACTCCAATTTCTTAAATCGTGACAACGCAAATTGAGATACCCTTCCTCTTGTGCTCTCTTTAACAAAGACTCATTACAGTAATCCTCAATAATTGAAGGAAAAATACTGACAACATCTACATTCAAGGTATTCATGATTTTCAGAACTGTGTTGCTTACTCCTCTTCTTCTTCTTGCTCTAAATCAACAAAAACACGATGTCCATTTTTGGCTCCAATAGCACCAAAAACTGATCTTAAAGACTGGATAGTCCTTCCAGATTTTCCAATAATACGACCTTTTTCTTCTTCAGGAACTTTGATAATTAACTGCCCTGTGGCACCATCTTCATCAAATTCAGAAATGATCTCTACATCGTCACTGTCAATTAATTGTGTAATTATATTTTTTAATAATTCTGCATAATTATCCATCTTCTTCCTCCTTGCTGGCCTCTGCCGCTGG
>CAYFJE010000130.1:0-2110 GCA_964343345.1 uncultured bacterium | reverse complement strand
TCGGGACAAACGACATGAAGAACACCCTTTCTTTTAATTGTTCTACATCTATCACATATAAGCTTAACTGAACTTCTAACTTTCATCTTCCTTCTCCTTTAGATCCTCTTCAATAGATTCATTTTCGTCATAATATCTATATATTATTCTTCCTTTAGTTGGGTCGTATGGTGAAATTTCAAGCTTAACCATGTCTCCAGCCATTACTTGAATAAAAAATTTTCTAATCCTTCCTGCTATATGAGAAGTGACTTTATGCTTGCCATTAACCTCAACGAGGAATCTTCCTCCAGGCAAGGCTTTCAAAACCTTTCCCTTGACTTCTATTTTGTTTTCAGATTTCATTAAACCTTAACTCCTCCAACAAGCTCACACATAATCCTTTCTTCAACTTCAGAAGGAGTCCCTTCTCCGTCTATTTCTTTCAGTATTTTTTTACTTTTATAAAAATCAATCAAAGGCTGAGTTTCCTTTTTGTAAACATCAAGCCTTTCTTGTGCAACTTTGGCTGTGTCGTCTTTTCTTTGTACAAGCCTTTCTAGTATCTTTTCAGGAGCAGGATTAAAATCAACATGATAAATATTACCCGTATCAGGATCAAGCCTTCTTCCAGTAATTCTTCTTATAACTTCTTCATCGCTAACGTTTACAAAAAGAACTTTGTGAATTTCTAATTCACCAGCAAGCATATTTGCCTGATCCAAAGTTCTAGGAAAACCGTCAAACAGATATCCATTCCTAGAATTTTTTGTTTTATTGACAACCAATCTAAAAACCAAATCATCAGAAACAAGCTTGCCCTCAGAAACAACCTGTTTTACTTCGATGCCTAAAGAAGATTGAGATTTTATTTCTTCACGAATTAAATCTCCAGTAGATATATGTGTTAATTTAAAATTATCCATAATTCTCTTAGCCTGAGTTCCCTTTCCAGCTCCCGGAGCACCAAGGAGAATCAAATTTAAATTATTCAAATTATTCATCTGACACCACTTTTCATAAATCCTTTATATTGTCTGCTTACAACATGAGCTTCCAGCTGCCTCATAGTATCTAAACTGACACCAACGACAATCAACAACCCTGTTCCACCAATTGCGAAAGAAGAAACCCCTGCAGCATTCGCGACTAATATCGGGAAAACAGCTATAAGAGCAAGCCATAACCCTCCAAGGAAAGTAATTTTTTCTTGAATTTGCTGTATATATTCTTCAGTTTGTTTTCCTGGCCTTATTCCAGGGATGAAACCTCCAGCTTTTTTCAAATTTTTTGCTATATCTTCAGGTTTAAAAGTTATAGAAGAATAAAGAAAGGTGAACAAAAAAGTCAAAACTCCTAATGTTAAGTAATAACCCCAGTTAGAAAGGAACTGCCCTATACTTATTGCAAAAGGATGATCCTGTGGTAAAAAATTTGCAATTGTTTGTGGTATCAAAAGTGCAGATATCGCAAAAATTATAGGAATAACACCAGCAATATCAACCCTTACAGGAAGGTAAGATATCTGACCTCCTATTACCCTCTGTCCAACTGTTCTTGTGGAATACCTTATAGGAATCCTTCTTTCTGCAAGCTGCATAAAGACAATAACACCAATCATTATTAGAACAAATATTCCAAAAAGAAGGAAAGGCCCTACTTGAGAAACATTCTGTTGAGCTATTTTTATTTGCTGGGCAATAGCAGTTGGAAGACTCATAACTATACCTGCAAAAATTAAAAGAGAGACACCGTTTCCAATGCCTCTTTCAGTCATCTCGTCTCCAAGCCACATAAGGAAAGCAGTCCCTGCAACAAGTGTTATCATTATTACAAAAAGATGCATAAAATCTTCCCTTACAAGAATTTTTTGAGACTTAAACAATGCAAGAAAACTATAAGATTGAATAAAGGCAATAAAAATTGTTAAATACTTTGTCCATTTGCCAATCAAAACCCTTCCCTCAACCCCTCTTTCTTTCTGTATCTCCTCTAAAGAAGGAATACAGAAAGTCATAACTTGCATCATGATACTCGCATTTATATAAGGCATGATGCCTAAAGCAAAAATCGAAACCCTTTTCAAAGAACCGCCACTAAAAAGATCCAACAAACCCAAGACGCCCCCCGA
>CAYFJE010000129.1:0-2193 GCA_964343345.1 uncultured bacterium | reverse complement strand
AAAAATTGGAAGAATATCTTGTACACTGGGATCTGTAAGATCAGTCAATAAAATCAACAGGAGCGGCGTTCCAATAGCACTTAAGAGAATAGCTAAGAAAACACCCGATAAAGCACCCCAAACGAAGGCTATCCGTAATGCATCCCAAGGCTCTTTACCATACTTTTCCGAATTTCTAATTGACCTCAGATATCCATAAGCTGGAATAAATGCTAAAAGTGAAGCGCTAATGAACGCAGCAACGCCTCCAATTGCTATGAAGAACAAGACCAAAACAAACAGCATGAACCACTGTTTATTCGTTAACTCTATCATTTACATCTCCCTTTGAAAAGAATCAAGTAACATGGACACGGCCAAGGTGGACATATAAGATTCCCCTCCGTATCATTTTGTTCATTTGAAGGCGGGGGTTAGGAACTCCTTCTTCACCTGCGCGATTAATTAACTCCTCTGGAGGTATTCCAGAACCAATATCCATCTCTCGCGCTATTGCCAAAAGTTTAAACTTAGGGGTATCTCCAATTTCAGCAGATTCGTCTGTTTCATCTTCTTCTTTAGAAACTGAAATCCTTGCCTTTTTTGCCACAAAAGACTTCTTTTTTGGTTTCTTAATAGTGACTTTCTTAGGTGGTGCATCCCTAAGGGGGCCTGCAACCTCATCCAATTCTTCGGCTGCTTTTTCCATTTCCTCCCTAAATTCATCTAAATATTCCTCAATAAGATCTTGAAGTAAATTAGCTGGAGTCATCCCTTCTACCTTACATCTCTTATTGAACAAATCCCAATCTTTCCTAAAATCATTTGGAATGCTCATCCGGAAGTTAAGGCGCTTAGGGGCCACAGATAACCAATGCGTCTGATTGTATAATAGTTACTCTATTACAGAAATTACCAATTCTTTTGCTGATATTACTATATAAATTGATATTTGACTAAATTTAAAGCTATTTTCTGATTTATATGCCTATCGTCTAATTTAGTGGTAAATTTATCGGAAAAAACTGAACACGAAAATATCAGATATGATTATAAGGTGGTTAAATTAGGGTTTATAAGTCAAATTTTAAAGGAGCTCGAGATATTCTGATTCCAGTTGATTAACTATACTTGTCCAAGAAAAACCACTAGAAAATTCTCTTCCCTTAGAACCCATCTCATCACACAATTTCTCATCTTCTAACAAATAACATATCTTTTCAGATAATTCCAAATGGTCCTTATGTTCCACTAAAAACCCGTTTTCCCCATCTGACATAGCCTCCGGAATTCCTCCAACTCTTGTCCCAATAACTGGTGTTTTTGCTGCTGCTGCTTCCAAAAGAACTATACCAAATGCCTCATACTCTGAAGGTAAGACCATCAAAGTTGCAGCTGAGAGTGCTGAGCGATATATTTCATCATCAACGTGTCCCAAACGATGCATCTTAACATTTTTCGATTTTGCATCCTTCTCCAAATCATCTCCAAGACCCATGTCTGCTCCCATCAAAACCAAATCAATATTTTTTGAATCTATGTTGGACATTGCTCTTATCAAATCTGAAATCCCCTTGTTAGTGGCTAATCTACCTGCAAAAAGAACAAATTTATCAGATATTTTACTATATTTTTCCTTGAAAAGACTAGGATCAGGTACATCCTTCCAATCTGCCCAATTGATGCCATTGTAAATTATCTTAATATTGTTGTGTTCAATACCTATCTCAGAAATCAACATGTCTCTTTCGTGCTTACTAACACAAGTTATCAAATCTGCAGCTTCCATTGTTGATTTTCCTATCTTGGAATCATAGAAATCACGGAGAGTTCGCCTTTTGGCACCTCCCCACATTGACCATGATGGATGGAAGTGTGGAGTTATGACCCAAGGAGTGGATTGTAATTTTTCTCTTATCCAACCGGCATGGTTCTGAAAATAGCCGTAGGAGTGTGTATGGATAATATCAGCTTCTTTGGAAAGGAAAGATTTGACCATCCCTGGTGCAAGCACGTAGTGCGCTTCACCAGACACTGTAAAGGCACTGTGTCTGGACACAGGAACACCTCCCACCTTTGATGGCATCTTCTTCTTAACAAAAGGAGTCTCTGTGTAAAGATCTGTAGTTATGACCTCAACCTTATGACCTTTAGCAAGTAAACCTTCTGAATATGCTTTCACGACAGTTTCAGCTCCTCCAGGTGCAGGCGGAT
>CAYFJE010000128.1:0-2232 GCA_964343345.1 uncultured bacterium | reverse complement strand
GTCGGTTGGGGAGGGTGGCTCGGATCTCTTCACGGTAGCAAAAAGTTCAGCAAACAAATGATGAACAATGCATTGGCAATTATCTTGGTTACGCTTTCATTCACATTATTTTTTCCTCCTAATTTCTAAATAAATACAAATAAAATCAACAATATTCCAATTGATTTAGAGGTTATGATACCTCTTATGATTTTTTTAAATGCGTTCTTTTTGTTTTTTTTAAGCGAGGCTTCAAGTCGGGACATATCATCACTTCAGTACGAGAGAGCTGAAAAAGGATATCAGCAACCAGAGCTTTATGGAGAGCCAAGCCTTTATGAGGGAGAGGTCTTTTTTTCAGATTTGAGACAGTTGACTTTTGGCGGACAGAATGCAGAAGCCTACTGGTCTCCAGACGGGACAAAGCTTGTTTTCCAGTCAAAAAGAGACGGAGCTAATGTCGATTCGATATATCTTTTGAATTTGAAGGATCTTTCCATCGAAAGATTATCGAGTGGCAAAGGGGTGACAACTTGTGCCTGGTGGCTTTCTGACAGCAGGAGAATCGTGTTTGCTTCAACTCATGAGGAGATGCCTGGGGACCCTCCTCCTCCTGATTATTCAAAAGGATATGTCTGGCCAGTCCATTCTTCTTATGAAATTTATCTTATGGACACAAAGACGAAACATCTTGAAAAACTAACAGATTCAGATGGTTACGATGCTGAGGGAGAAGGGATAATGTGGGATAAAAACAATACTATGATTTTTACAAGCAGCAGGGATGGAGACCTTGATTTGTACTCTATGGAGATTGATGGTGATAGGAGTATTACAAGACTTACCTATGAACCTGGGTATGATGGAGGAAGTATTCCTGGATATTCAGGAGAATATATTGTCTGGAGAAGAACTTCAGACAACACAGAAGAGGCAATCAAGGATTTCAAGGAATTGTTGGCTGATGACTTAGTCAGGCCTTCACAATTGGATATTTGGATGATGAGGTCTGATGGGACACACAGGATTCAAATAACAAATAACGGAGCTGCCAATTTTGGACCTTCAATTGCACCAAATGATAATTTCATTTTCTATGTATCAAATGTAAATGATCCGCAAGGAAGGGATTTTGACATCTACATGCATCAATTGAGAGATTCTCACAAATTAGAGGACGAAAGGGTTACCTTTTTTAAAGGGTTTGATGGGTTCCCCATCTTTTCCCCCAATGGAAAATGGGTTGTTTTTGCAAGTAACAGGAATGGTTTGGTTGAAGGAGAAACTAATCTGTTTATTGCTGAGTGGGTCGGCCCACCCGCTAATTGAGATATAATATGAAGCCCGTTATGAAAAAAGATTTACATCCTAAGTGGCACGAATGTAAAGTTTCGTGTGATTGCGGTAATAGTTTTACTGTAGGTGCTACTGTACCTTCTTTAAAGGTTGAAATATGTTCTTCTTGTCATCCCTTTTTCACAAAGAAACAAAAATTCATCGATACAGCAGGGCGTATAGATAGGTTTAATGCGAAATTCGGGCAATCTTCCTTATCAGATATCATGAAGAAGAAAAAAACAAAAGAATCTCCTTCTGAAAAATCTGAAGCTCTTTAAATCATGTCAAAGCTAAGGGAGTCTGTGGCTCCATTTCAACAAGAGATTGAAGATGTCGACAAGCAACTTACTGATCCGGCCATTATTGCAAATCCTGCAAAATTAAAAGAACTTGGTTTAAGAAGAAATTATCTTGAGGAAATTCTTGATATCGCAAAAAAATATTTTCAAGCAGAAAAATACCTTAATGAGCTCAAAGAAGCTCTATCTGATGATGACGAAGAATTGGTTCAGATGGCTGAACTGGAGATTGAACCTGCAGAGGATAAATATTCAAAAACAAAAGAGGATTTAGAAAATGCTTTATTGCCACCAAACCCTGATGCTCACAGAAATGCATTATTAGAAATAAGAGCTGGAACTGGTGGTGACGAAGCTGCAATATGGGCAGGAGATATTTTTAATATGTATCAAAGAGCACTTGCCTCAGAAGGTTTCAATGTAAGAGTTTTGAGTAAATCACAAGCAGAAATGGGGGGTTTTAAAGAACTAATATGTCAGGTTAAAGGGAAATATGCATATGGTTTTCTTTCATCAGAAAGCGGCATTCATAGAGTTCAAAGGGTTCCACAAACTGAAAGTCAAGGAAGACTACATACTTCTGCGGCAAGTGTCTATGTTTTACCTGAAGCAGATT
>CAYFJE010000127.1:0-2291 GCA_964343345.1 uncultured bacterium | reverse complement strand
TTAAAGAAGGCCTTATATCTATAGAAATTGAGGATGCGCTTTCGGGGTACGCAGGATGCCATGCCCCCTCCCCCGTATATATATCCAATGGTCGAATATTTTTAGGAGGTTTTGGTTGTAAACTTGAGGATGAGTTTTTTCATTTTTAGAAAAAGAGTGATCCAAAGATCCCAGTTAAGATTGCACCAATAAGAAATAGGATAATAAATGCAGGTATGGATGCGATTGCCCATTTGACCATAAAGAAAACCATGTTGTCGAATGGCATATCAATGCTTGTTACTTGAACTTCGTTAGTCCTTACTTTGGAGGATGTTGAGCCTGTTGTGTTGGTTTCTATTGAAGTTTGCTTTTCATCAATGGTTTCAACTTCTTTTTCTATTTTTAAAGCTCTTTCTTTTTCTATTTTTAAAGCTCTTTCTTTTTCTATTTTTAAAGCTTTTTCTTTCTTAATTTTCAATTCCTCTCTAAGTTTCTCAAAGTAACCTTCAGGTTTAGAAACAAGCTTAACTATACAAAAGTTATGAACTGGGATTGGGCTAGATTCAATACTGAATTTATATTCTTCCCTGTCTTCTGCTTTAATTTCTTTATCACAAACTGGACAAATCTCAGCCATATCTACTGTCTCCTTTGATTAAATTCTCTCAAGCAGTTCCTGTTTCTTTTGTTGGAACTCCTCATCGGTAATGATTCCTTTATCCTTAAGATCAGCTAGTTTCTCAATCTCAGCAGGTATGTCGTTTGCTGGTGGTGCTTCTACAACTTTCTCAGGAACGTGTGTGCTTGGTGCTGTGTTTGCAGTATTGGCACTTTGATAGGTAATCGCTCTTCCTTCAATGTCAGTGAAAGAACCTATGGCAATCATAATTAAATCTATCAACCACCAAATGCCTAGACCACCAAACGTGAGCAACATCAAGATCCCTGTGCCTGTTTTACCCACAAAGAACCGATGTATACCCAGACCACCTAAAAAGAAGCAAAGCAGCATGGTGGGTATGAAATCTTTATCGCTAAGTTCATTTTTTGGCAAAGCTTTGTCGTCTCCTGTTTGTGTGCTCGGCACTTTAACGTTCACATCCGGCAACTTAAAGTTCAGATTCGGCAACTTAAGAATGCCTAACATCAGAAGCACAAATATAAGAAGCTCCCTTAGTATAGTGCTAGATAAGAAATATTCGATAGGAACAGGACCGTTGTGACCCAATAAAACAAGTTCAAAAACAATACCAAATATGATGCTAAACAATAGATAGATGGCATAAATATAGAAGTAATTTTTTGCCACTTGAGACTCTTTCCAGAAATATTGATAAACGGACATTGCAAAAAACAAAGCTAAAATAGGAGGAAGAAAAAATTTAACAAGAAAATAAAAATCTTCAAAATGTAAACCATTGTCAAAAACCCATCTCAAGAAATCAAAAGATTCCGGAAAAAATGGCGCAGCTGGATAATCAGTGATTAGAAAGTCGGTAGTAAAATACACAATAGGTTCAACAAAAATTGTGGTTATGAAAACTGTTGTAAAAGCGATGGATGCGGCAAGGACAAGTAAATCTCTTTGGTTGCCGAGTATACTCTGATTAAGCTTGAGGCCGAAATATCGATGGCATAAGAACAATGCTAAGGCAATTTCAAAGAAAAATTCTATTATTGGTATCAATAAATGATTCATTTTATCTATCTCCTAAATTAGTTGTTATCAATCATTCTTTTTATTCGCATACAAAGCCAGTGCCGCATCTTTGTTTGATGCTTGGATGGTAGCTTCATTCTTAAAGCCACGTTTCAGTAAAGCTGCCGACCACCATTTGTTGCCGTTAATACCTGCCGTTGCCAGCACTCCTGTGCCAAAGATAAAAGCAAAGAAGAACATACCGAACTCTTCATTTTCCATAGACATCATCGCCATTTCATTAAAAGTAATAATCAAGAACTGCAAAAACAAGTAGATACAGCCTAAAGCCCAAAGCTTCTTGAGGAACATCCAGATCCAACCAAAGAAAAAAGCAGGGAAAGAAAACCCGACCTTGATCGCTTCGATGCCTGCTATTGGATGCTTATATATTTGGAAGGTTTTCATTTTAGGTACTAATCACTCCATCCACAATCTTTACCTACCGACCTTGGATCCACACCTTCGTACTCATATGGATCAGTAGTCAGTTTACCCACAACCTCGCCTTCTTTAAGCAAAACAGGAGGATCGGAAGCGTAATCATTGAATGGCGATTGACTGGAATAGTCACTGCCGTAATCCGAATATTCATTCCAGATGCTATCGC
>CAYFJE010000126.1:0-2308 GCA_964343345.1 uncultured bacterium | reverse complement strand
TATTATTGCTCATTCCTTCTTTATTAGTTTTTTTTCTAAATATAAAAATAAAAAATTAGATGTTTTATCTCATTCTCTTTCTAATAAATTCAAACCCAAAACCAATAGAGATCCCAAAAAAAGACGAAGAATCAAAACCAATATTGTTGTCAGTCGATCATCTTGAACAAAAATATGCAATATATTATTTAGATTCGGAAAATAAATCAGAAATAAGGATATTCAATAAAGAAAATGAAAAGGTATTTACATTCAAACCAAAAGGGAATGTAATAAGACCTCTTGATATAGAAATCTACCAAAATAAACTTTGGGTCTCTTCATGGCCTCAAGGTTTCTATGAAATAGACACAAAGTCAAAAAAAATTCAAAAAAAAATATCTGGGAACGAAAGCATCTTTAGATTTATGCCTATAATTTCGGGATATTGGCAATCGCCGAATATATTTATAGGCCTTTCAAGATACTCTCAAGAACCAAATGGAATTCCTTCTCCTCATTATCTAGAAATAGATATGGAAAAATTTGTTGTTGAAGATGAAAGTGTCATCAAAATTAATAACAATCCAAATAATGGAACAAAAATTGAAGGAATTAATCTTTATGAAATATATGGAGAAAATGGATTTAGTTGTGTAAATGTTTATGAATACGGCTGGGCAAGCTTGTGTTTTTTTGATACTGTCTTTTTCTATAGATTTGAAAACAATCGCTATATTGTTAAGGGAGATAAAAAAATGCCTGATGCTATTAAAAACTACCTACAATTCGAAAACGGAAAATATTGGGCTGTTTCTGAAGAGGGGAATGAAATGTGGAGTGGATGGACTGGCTTTGAAACAGATCCAAACACATTAACAATAAAAGATCTTTCTTCTCAATTTAACACCACATGTAAAAATGGAAAATTTTTAGATATATCTTTTTCAACCTACCTATGGGTTCTCACATCTTGCGAAGAAAAAAATTGGATATTCCCAATAAAAATTTATTAAAGATTCGATATCCCTTCTATAGATTTTTCAAAAAGATTTCTAATCCATTTAAACTCCATAGAAAAATTGACTTTCTCTGATGAGACACCTTCCCCTGTAAAAGAAAATACTTCTTTTTCAGAAATCTCTCCAATAAGAATTGCTTCTTCTGTATCAAATTCTGAATCAGCACAAAAAATAAAACGATGAGGAGTTTCTGAAAAAAAGAAGCTGTCCCAACGTAACCCATCAGGAATAAGAAAATTAATGCCGTTTCCCTTTGGGACCATTCTCAAAACAGAATCAAAGATACCTCCTTCTGAGATATCAGACATCCATTTAACATCCTTCCTAAACTTAATTGCTTTTTTGATACTTTTTCTTGCATTCTCAAAATTTAATTCGGGAAGCTCTATACCATTGTAAGCATCATGATAAACTGCTCTTTCGTATTCAGAAGAATTTAATCCCCAGTCATCATTCCCAAAAACATACACCTTATCTCCTGTTTTCAATTTACCGCCTAGTATCTCATTGACATTTTTCACAACACCAACCATTCCTATACTTGGTGTTGGTGGAACTGCTCCATCAGGACTTTCGTTATAAAAAGAAACATTTCCTCCTGTTATAGGTGTATTCATTTCGATACAAGCTTTTCTTATTCCATCTATTGCTCTTGAAAAAGAATACATAACTTCAGGATTTTCAGGATTTCCAAAATTAAGACAGTTTGTTGTTCCCAATGCCTCAACACCCTTTGAAGCCAGGTTACAAACAGATTCAACAATCGTATGTGCAGCACCCCAATAAGGATCCGACTTACACCACATCGGCTTTACATCAGCAGTCATCCCAACACCAAGATTCGATCCTGGAATACTAATAACACCTGAATCATTCCCCTGGTTAAAAACCGTTGCAGCTTGAACTTGACTGTCGTATTGTCTCCAAACCCACTTTTTGCTTGCGATATTTGGATTTGAAGCCATTTGTTCAAAATGTCCAGCTATGTAATCGTCTGGATTTTCAATCTTTAAATCAGGGAGTGGAGGATTCGGAGCTGGTTTTTTTTGGGGCCTATCATACTCTAATTCCATACCAATCAAACTAATTGGCAAGTCACAAACAATTTCTGAATTCCACATCATCTGTAAATTTTTTGTATCGGTAACAACACCAACTTCAGCGGCTCGCAAATCCCATTTTTCTGCAATTTTTATAATTTCCTGGATACTTGAAGCTGGAGCACAAATCAAGGCTCTCTCTTGACTTTCAGATAATGCAATGTCGTAATCCCGCATATCTTTTTCTCTTTGTGGAACTTTGTCTAA
>CAYFJE010000125.1:0-2338 GCA_964343345.1 uncultured bacterium | reverse complement strand
CTGTGGAAGCCCCGAAAGGAGAATTTGGAGTTTATCTTATTTCAGATGGTAGTAATAAACCATATAGGTGTAAAATCAGAGCACCAGGATTTTCGCATTTGCAAGCAATGGATTATTTATTAAAAGGCCATATGTTAGCAGATGTCCCCGCGGTTCTAGGCTCTTTAGATATTGTTTTTGGAGAGGTTGATCGATGAGTGTGAAAAAAATTTCAAAAAAACAACCTGAATCTTTTCAATTCTCTAGAGAAAATCTTGAATTAGCTGAAAAAGAAATGGCAAAATATCCTAAAAACAGAAAAGCTAGCGCTATCCTTTCTTTGTTATGTTTAGTTCAAAAACAAAATGATAATTGGATACCTTTAGCAGGAATTAAATATGTAGCCAAGATTCTCAACATATCTTATATGCAGGTTTATGAAGTAGCTACTTTTTACTCAATGTTAAATTTATCTCCAGTAGGGAAGTATTTTGTACAAATATGTACAACTACTCCCTGCATGATACGAGGTTCCAAATCTATCGTAGATGTTTGTAAAAAAAATATTTCAAAAAATCAGAACGAGTTATCAGAAAATAAACTTTGTTCGTGGACAGAAGTTGAATGTCTAGGCGCTTGTGTAAATGGCCCAATGATGCAAATCAATCAAGATTATTTTGAAGATTTAGATTCTGTAGAAGCTGAAAGAATAATAAATTCGTTATTAAGTGATAAACTGCCAGCAGCAGGTTCAGTTAAAAATAGAAAAAATGCAGCTCCAGAAAAAGGGAAAACAACATTACTTGAGGTAAAAAATGCTTAAGGACGAAGATAGAATTTTTAAAAATTTATATAATGATTTAGGCTGGGATATTGATTCTGCTTCAAAAAGAGGCGATTGGTCAAAAACAAAAGAATTTATATTAAAAGGAAGAGATTGGATTATAAAAGAAATTAAAGATTCAGAATTAAGAGGAAGGGGAGGAGCAGGCTTCCCAACAGGTTTAAAGCTATCTTTCGCACCAAAAAAAGTTGGATCGAGACCTCATTATTTAGTTATCAATGCTGATGAGTCAGAACCGGGTACATGTAAAGATAGAGATATACTTAGGTTTGAACCTCAAAAATTAATAGAAGGATGTTTGCTTACTAGTTACGCTATTAATGCAAATACTTGTTACATATACATTAGAGGCGAATACTATAGAGAGGGACAAAGATTACAAGAAGCTATAGACCAAGCATATGAAAGAAAATTTCTAGGTAAAAATGCATGTGATTCAAATTGGGATTTAGATATACATATACATTATGGTGCTGGTGCATATATCTGTGGTGAGGAAACAGCGCTACTTGAAAGTCTTGAAGGAAAAAAAGGCTTGCCAAGGCTAAAACCTCCTTTTCCTGCTCTAGTTGGTCTTTATGGATGTCCAACGATAGTTAATAATGTCGAAACCATAGCGGTAATTCCTACTATTCTTAAAAGAGGAGCAAAATGGTTTTCATCATTAGGCAAACCAAAGAACACAGGAACAAAAATTTTTTGCATCTCTGGCAACGTAAATAATCCATGCAATGTTGAAGAAGAAATGGGTATACCACTTAAAGATCTGATCGAAAAGCATGCAGGAGGAGTTGTAGGTGGATGGAATAATCTTCAAGCAGTTATTCCAGGAGGTTCATCTATGCCAATATTATCTAAAAGTATATGTGAGACGATCACAATGGATTTCGATTCTCTTATAAAAGTAAAAAGTGGTTTAGGAACAGCTGGAATTGTTGTCATAAATAAAGACCAAGACATAGTAAGGTGCATTGCAAGAATAGCAAAATTTTACAAGCATGAAAGCTGCGGTCAGTGCACTCCTTGCAGGGAGGGCTCTGGTTGGATGTGGAGAATGTTGGAAAGAATAGCGGATGGTGAAGCAACATATAAAGAAGTAGATCTTTTATATGATGTTACGAAACAAATAGAGGGACATACAATTTGTGCTTTTGGAGAAGGCTCAGCTTGGCCAGTGCAGGGTTTGTTACGTCACTTTAAAAAAGAAATATTAAAAAGATGTCATGAAGAACCTATAGTCAGAAAAAAATCTAATATTCCTTATTTAATTGATCAACATCTTCTGGAGAAAAATAATGCCTAAAATTATAATAAATAATAAAGAAATAGATTTTGAAGAAGGAATGACTGTGCTCCAAGCTTGCGAATTAGCTGGAGCAGAGATACCGAGATTTTGCTATCATGAGAGACTTTCAATAGCAGGAAACTGTAGAATGTGTTTAGTTGAAATGGAAAAATCACCTAAACCAATAGCATCTTGCGCCATGCCCGCTGTAGACGGAATGAAAATTAAAA
>CAYFJE010000124.1:0-2350 GCA_964343345.1 uncultured bacterium | reverse complement strand
TGAACCTAAAGATATTACTGGAATTTTGACTGCTGCAACTATAACACCAGCAAGCAAAATCCCCATTAAGGCCTCTCCTGTAATCAAGCCACTACAAACAAGAATTCCTTGTTTACTGGTATCATTCTTTTTTCCAAAATGCAAATAATGTCTCAAATATCCTCCAAGAAAAATAGGGACCGCAAGTTCTATTGGTAAATAAATCCCCACAGCAACTGCTAACACAGGAGCCCTGAAGGAACTACCTATTCTTTCCAGTTTTTTATCCCAGAGTATTATCAAAACACCAATAAAGATTCCTACAAAAACCAAATCCCAGGGAAGTGTTGAGTTTGATCCAAGAATTCCATCAGCGACTGAAGCCATAAGTCCTGCTTGTGGTGCTGCTAAAAAATTTCCTTGCATTTCAACAGGAAGATGTGTATCAGACCCAATCCCATAAGCATTATGAAGCAAAGAAAGAACTGGCGTTATAACCAATGCAGCAACAACAACCCCCAAAATTTCCATAACCTCTTGCTTCCATGGCGTTGCATTGATGATGTTTCCACATTTCAGATCCTGTAAAATATCCGAACCTATAGAAGCAGCACAACACACTATACCTCCAACAAAAATTGCTGCAGCTGGGCCAATAGACCCCTTTCCTATAAACAACAGCACAAAAGATGTAAAAAGAAGAGTTGCTATAGTTATTCCACTTATAGGGTTGTTGCTGGAACCCACAAGCCCTCCCATGTATCCAGCGACTGAAGAAAAGAGAAAACCTGCTAAAACCATAATTATCCCCATCACAAGAGCTATCTTTATGTCACTTATCACATGGTTGTAATAAAGAATTATTGGAATTAGCAATAAACAAATGCCTCCAAGAACAAAAGGCATGGGGATATTTCTCTCCTCTCTCGGCAAATCTTTTTGAGCAATTCCCATTTTCCTATAAGCATCCATTCCGCTTTTTATTCCATCTAAAACAGGTTGCCAAACCTTTAGAAGAGCATAAACACCACCAACAGCCATCGCCCCAACACCAAGATATCTAATCTTTTTACTCCATATCAAATAAGCACCGTCAACAGGAGAATTTTGAACAATTGAATTTATAGATTCTCCATTTATTAATTCATTCCCATTTAAATAAATGTACAAAGGCAAACCTAAAACCCAAGCTATACAGCCTCCTAAGAAAACTAATATACCTATATTTTTACCGACTATATAACCAACACCTAAAAGAGCAGGAGATAGATTTGTTCCTATATAAGCAAGCCATTTCCCGCCTAAAAATTTAGCTCCTTCAAGTGCCTCTCCCCACATTTTGAAACCTGATTGAAGAAGTTTAAATAAACCACCAAGCAATGCACTCTGTCCAATCAAGTTAGCACCGGCACCACCCTTCTCTCCCTCTTTTAAAACCTCAGCTGTAGCAAGACCTTCAGGAAAAGTCAATTCCTTGCTATCGACAATAAAAGCTCTCCTCAAAGGTATACAAAAAAGTATACCCAAGATACCCCCTAAACCAGCAATTAGAGAAACTTCCCAGAAAGAAAAATCGGTCCAATGGCCTAAAAGTATTAAAGCCGGAATTGTAAAAATAACACCTGCAGCCAAAGACTCTCCTGCACTTGCTGCTGTTTGAACCATGTTATTTTCAAAAATATTATTTCCTTTGTTCTTGGCAAGACATGCCAAAATACCCATGGAAATAACCGCAGCAGGGATACTTGCACTAACAGTCATTCCTGCTTTTAAGCCTAGATAGGCATTTGCTCCAGCAAGAGCAGCAGTTATCAGTATTGATAAAAATATCGACCTTAAAGTAATTTCTTTCATAAACATTCTCCATTTTCTATCTTTAAAACAGGACCATCACAACAAACCATCAATTCATGTCTTTCATCCCAACAACCTCTACATCCGCCAAACCCACAAGCCATTCTTGCCTCTAAACAAACTTGACAATCTACATTTTTATTTTGACAGAATTTTTCAACTGCTTCCAACATCGAATCTGGACCGCATGTATAAACATGGTCAAACTTAATCCCTTTTTTTGAAAGATTCTCCAAAACATCAACAACATTTCCACAAAAACCAATACTGCCGTCATCTGTTGATATCATGTATTCATCTTTTGAATCCATATTCAAATGATTGCTCAGAAAAGGAGAATCAGCAGTTCTATTTCCCTCTAAAACACAAACACCTTTTCCTTTAAAAAACTCTTTGTATAAAAAATTAAGAGGAGACATTCCAACACCACCACCAACCAAAGCAATTTTTTTGTGCTCTTTAAAGTCAACAACATCAAAACCCCTGCCCAACGGGCCCCATCCATGAAATTTATCTC
>CAYFJE010000123.1:0-2389 GCA_964343345.1 uncultured bacterium | reverse complement strand
GCTCCTATCCATATATTTGATATTGCTGAAATAATCAAGCCTGCAGTTAATAAAAAAAAAGCAGTTCCAGTAATTTTAAGTGCTCTTTTTTCAAATAAATCTTTATGCTCATCTCCATTTTTTTGGATTCTCAAAACCATGTGCCATATACCAATACCGGAGATCACTTCAACAAACGAATCCATTCCAAAACCAAACAGTGCAAGTGTTTCATCATGCAGTCCAAAGTAAACTGATATAATACCTTCTATAATATTATAAACCACAGTGAGTATAGCGAGAGTGACAGCTGTATTTAGAAGGTTTTCATTTGATATTTTCACTATTATGTTTTTCCGTAAACTATTATTAAAGGGTATAATTTACCTCAAACGTTAAAACTGTGTAATACTCAATTCATTTTATAAAACAAAAAACCCTCATCATAAAGCGAGGGCTTTGAATTGTGGGCGCTACAAGACTTGAACTTGTGGCCTCCGCCTTGTAAGGGCGGCGCTCTGACCAACTGAGCTAAGCGCCCAATGTTACTTTTTTATCATTTTTTAGGTTTGGATTTTTTCGATTTATTCTTCTTTTTTCCTTTTACTTCTGGGACTGCAACATCAATCACATCCATAATTTCTTTGGCAAAATGAAATGTTAAATCCTTTTTAATGTGTTCCGGTATATCTTCAAGGTCTTTTTTATTGTGGTCAGGTAAAATTACCGTTTTTATCCCTGACCGGTGTGCTGCAGTAACTTTTTCTTTTACCCCTCCGATTGGAAGAACATTTCCTCGCAGAGTAATTTCTCCAGTCATTGCTATCTTATCCTGAACTGGAAATCCAGTCATCAGTGAGACGATTGAAGTGAACATCCCAACTCCAGCTGATGGCCCATCCTTTGGAATAGCCCCTGCAGGGACATGAACATGAACATCAGTTTTTTCATGAAAATCATCAGGAATTCCCAATACATCTGTGTGAGATCGGACATAGGTTAAAGCAGCTGTTGCTGATTCTTTCATCACATCACCCAGCTGTCCAGTAAGTGTCAAATTGCCTTTTCCTTTCATTTTTGAGGACTCAATGAATAAGATATCTCCGCCAGCAGCAGTCCATGCTAAACCGGTTACAACACCTGGTTTGGTTGCTCGCTCTGCAATTTCTGAATAAAATTTTGGAGCTCCAAGATACTCACCAACTTTCTTTTTGTTCACAGTTGTTTTTTTAGCTTTTTTCTCAATCTTATCACGGGCAACTTTCCTAAATACATTTGCAATCTCTCTCTCAAGGTTTCGAACTCCTGCTTCTCGTGTATATGATTCTATTAATTCTTTTATAGCAGCTTCAACTATAGATACATCTGATTTACTCAATCCATTTTCTTCTATCTGCTTTGGAACTAAATGTTTTTGAGCAATTTTTACTTTTTCATCCTGAATATAGCCTGAAAACTCCAGAATCTCCATCCTGTCTCTTAAAGCAGGTGGAATAGCATCTTTGTAATTTGCTGTGGCAATAAACATGACCTTACTGAGATCAAAATCGACTTCCAGATAGTGGTCATTAAATGCATTATTCTGTTCAGGGTCAAGCACTTCCAACATAGCAGAAGAGGGATCTCCTCGAAAATCTGAACCAAGTTTGTCAATTTCATCCAGCATGAACACAGGGTTATTTGTTCCTGCTTTTTTCATGGATTGTATAATCCTACCAGGTAATGCACCGATATAAGTTCGACGATGACCCCTAATTTCAGCTTCATCTCTTACTCCTCCCAAGGAAATGCGGACAAATTTCCGCCCCATTGCTTTAGCAATAGATTTCCCCAAAGAGGTTTTCCCCACTCCTGGCGGACCAGCAAAACACAAAATAGGACCTTTGATTGATTTATCAGGATCTTTTTTCTGCTTTAATCTTCTAACTGCCAAATATTCTAAAATACGTTCTTTGACCTTATCTAATCCATAGTGATCCTCATCCAATGTTTTTTGAGCTTTTCCTATCTTAATCTGGTCTTCTGTGGAAACTGACCAAGGCAAATCTGTAAGCCACTCAATGTAGGTTCTGGCAACCGAATATTCTGGAGATTGCGTTGGAATTTTTTCCAACCGATTTAATTCTTTTATGGCAACTTTTTCTGCATCTTTATTCATCTTTGTTTTCCGAATTTTTTCTTCTAATTCGGTTAACTCCATTGATCCTTCATCTTCGCCCAGTTCCTTTTTGATAGCCTTTAATTGCTCTCTTAAATAATACTCTCTCTGAGATTTAGCTATCTCGTCCTGGACTTCACTCTGTATTTCTTCTCCAAGTTTTATCCTTTCAATTTCTTTAGATAAAATTGCATTCGCCTCTTCCACTCGTTTTTTAACATCCATTTCCTCAAGAATAGTTTGTTTTTCTGA
>CAYFJE010000122.1:0-2398 GCA_964343345.1 uncultured bacterium | reverse complement strand
AGTGAAGAAGAGTTAAGGGTTTGGGAGTAGTAAAAATGAAAAAATTCAGTACTTATTTTGTTGATGTTGATGGCACTATTTTTAAATATCGAAAATTTGAAACTTATGAAACATCTGAAGCGGAACCGATTCAATCAACTGTTGATTTTTTGAATGGGAAAAAAAAAGAAGGACATATGATAATTTTGACAACTGCTAGACCTAACGAGCTTGAAGACCATACATTGTTAGAGTTAAGGAAGCACAACATTCCTTTCGACAGACTCGTAATGGGTATAGAAAGAGGTCCTAGGTATGTGATTAACGATATGGATCCAAATAATCCTGGTAAAAGAGCATTTGCAATTAATCTAGAAAGAAATAAAGGTATAGATGAATAAGTTCTTCTTGTTCAAGTTTTACATTTTGGTAATTTCCATTTTTGGAAGCCTTTCTTCTTGTAAAAGTTCTATTGAATCTCAAAGGAGTAAAAAGATATTAGTTACCCATCATCTTGTGCAAGATTTTATATTTTGGATTTCTGATAACGAGTATGATGTTGTTCCCATTTATAAACAAGATAATGATCCTTTTAGAGAAAATCCAAATCCTTTGATTGAAAATGATTTTATTTCTTTTGTCACAATGTGTCAGAAATGGGAGACCAAGGCAGTTAGAGTGGCAAATGAAAAAAGGCCTAAATCATTTATATCAATGAATGATCCACGAATTGATATTGATTGTAGTTTTGGGTCTCCTTGGCTTCATGGTGCTTATTTGTCGGAGTATCTTTATGAAACAGCTTCTTTCCTTTCTCGAATCAACCCTGGGAAAACTGAGGATTATTTTAAGAAAGCGGAAGTTTTTAGTGAAGAGATAAACGATTTTACAATCCAGATGAGAGTTGTTAAAACCCCCGAATTAAAACTTCCTCAAGGTTTAAGGGTTGCTATTTATTCCTCTTTTGGATATGAACTTTTGGGCTACATGGGTTTAGCACCATATATAAAGATTGCTACTTTACCTTCTGATCTTGTATTTCCAGAAGATATAGCTTTGTTAGCAGAAGATGATTTTCCTCCAGATTTAATCATTTTTACAAATTATGCTGATCCTGAAATCATTAAAATTTTCGAAGACAATGGATTTGGAATAGCAACAATCAAGCTTTTCCCTTCTGATTTTGGAGAGAATGTAAGTCCCATAGATTTCATTAAAAGAAATTATGAAATAATCAGAACAGCAATGTTGAATCTTTCTGATTTTTAGAAATCCAACTAATACAACCCTGAACTAGAGGTCTGGCATTCGACTCTGCAAAGACATCTACAAGATCGGCTGCAATTTTTGAACAAAGAGGAGGGTCAAGTTTTCTAGGACCCAAAAGAAGCCAGCAACCATATCTTGTTGCTGATTTTTCAGGATTACCCATATTTATAAAATCTTTATTTTTTTCTTCTAAAGACAATCTTATATATGTGTCAATCTGATCAAGATTTTTTTCTAAATTTTCTAGATTTTTTTGTATTATTTTTTTATGATTTTTAATTTCAGTTTTTTCTTTTTCTTTTGAAGAAGAAATCAAATTCTCTAAACAGGTTGAAAAATTCTTTCCGGAAATGTTATGCATCATCAAAACCTGCATAGAAAATTCATGTATTCTCGTCCTGGGAATTTTAAAGACCTCCCTTTAGCCACTTGTTTTTAAAGTCAATTGATTCCATTATCAAAAGATCATCAAGAACAACTATTTTCTTTTTATTTGCAAGGTCTATCTTGTCAGTGATGAAAATTGGTGTAATTGTATTGCTTTCCCTGTCTCTTATATTGAGAACCCATATGTTCACATTTTTTTCTTCTATTGTTACTGCAAATCTTTTTGAGGCATTCATGATGTATTAACCTTGCATTACAACAATAACAATAAGCCATATTGCAAGATTTAAAATTGAGGCTTTGTCGCTCAGCAGCATTTCTTCAGGAGTTTTTTTGACATCTTCCCTATCCAGCAAAAGCAGATACCTAAATAGACCATATGCAACAAATGGCAATGTTGAAACAAGAAAAAATAAACCTCTTTCTGGAGTGTTGATGCTATACAAGCAATATATTAGCAGATTTATTAAAGCTAGAGATTTTGAAATTCCAACAAGGTATTCGAGCTTGTATTCTGAAAGAACAGGTCTAAAAGAGAAGTCGTTTTTTGCCATCCTGAACTCAATGCATCTTTTTCCAAATGATAAAAGTAGAGCCATCATAAATCCAGCAACTACCAACCAATCACTAACAGATATTCCTACAGCCCATGTTCCTGCCATTATTCTTAGAAGAAAATGAAGAGAAAGAGCAATAATTTCAACAATTGGAATGTTTTTTAAAAATTTTGAATAACAGCATGTCATTAAAAAGTAGATTGAAA
>CAYFJE010000121.1:0-2412 GCA_964343345.1 uncultured bacterium | reverse complement strand
GTGATTTGTCTGCCTTGTTTTACATTGGCATTGCCGGTGTGGTAGGTGCATATATGGGAATGACTGCATATATGAGTAGGAAATAAAATGTCCGAAATGCAAATGCAGCAAGGATTTGGTGAAGTAATTGAAAGATTAAAAGCAGAGGGACAATTGACTCGTAACTCTGGTGCTAACTCTTTAAAATCTGTCAGGGATACGTTGGTTAGTGAACTCGCTGGTATCGGTGAAGGTATCGGAAACGTGTCAAGTGGGATAGCCGAGATGGCAACGGCAACGCAAAGGCCAGCACCCCAAAGTGCCGCAGATCAAGAAGAGGAGCAGGAAAGTGAAGCGCGGCAAAATAAACTATTATCAATGATAGGTAATCTCGGTAAAGGTATCGGGGATTTGGCAAAAGGTGGAGCTGATAAAGCAGGCGAAGGGTTCGGCAAAGCGATGAAAAGCATCATGGGTATCGTTAAGAAATTCAAGATGCTTTTTATTGCCGGTGGTTTGTTGCTGCTTCTCCCTATTCTTGAGAAATTTTTCAATTCTCCTACTTGGACACAAATGAAAAAAACTTTTAATGATAAAATATTACCAGCTCTAATAAAACTAAAAGATTTCTTTATGACAACGTTGCTGCCCTTTTTTGAGGATGTATTGGGCATCTTGTTTGACGTTTTTGGCAAGCAATTTGAAGCGATTGCAACTTTCATTGATGATATATTCGGAGAGAATGCAGATACGAGTTTCATAGGAATAGTTAAATCTATTGGAAAATTTATAGGGTCAATGCTTGACGCCTCACTGACGGGAATGGTTAATATTATCGCAAGAATATTTGGAATGGAAGGCACGGACTCAGTTTTTGGTTCAATTGGTAATTTCTTTTCAAGCATATATGATTCCGTGGCTGGTTTTTTCACTGTTACCATTCCCGCTGCAATTGCTAATGCATTATCATTCTTAACACAAATGAAGGATAAAGTGGTTGGCATATTTACTGATTTATGGAATCAGGTTAGAGATTTATTTGGTGATTTTTCAGTTTTCAAATTTGTTGAAGATACTTTTGGCCAATTGTTTACATCCATCAAAAATATATTTGGTGGCGATTTTAGTATGGAAAATTTATTGGCCGGTGGGAAGGCCTTTTTTGATATTGTTACTTGGAAATTAAACTTAGCAATCAACGCAATAATGGATATTTTTAAATGGGGCGATCCCGAAAAACCATTTAAGCTCAGCGAGTTCCTATTCGGTCCAGAGGGCATAGTGACTTCAGTTGTAAATTTTTTCAAAAAGATATTCAGTCCAGACTTTGATATCATGGCAAATGTTGAAAAGGCAATAGCCAACATTTTTGGTTTATTTACAGACATGTTTAATAAGATAATAAATTTTGATTTTCTGGGATGGATTACGGAGAACATACCTGGCGTTGGAAAGGTTATAGAAGTGGTCGGTGGTATAGGAGGGGCTATCGGCAGAATGTTTGAAAGTGATGAAGAACGCGATCAACGACTTTTGAAAGAGGGGGCGGAAGCAGCTGTCAAGGCTGCCCAAGCCAGCGGGAAAGTTGATGCGGAATCAGTGAACAAGGGTCTTGGTGATATGAACATGGTGATGACCAAAGCCACATTAAAAATGGGAAAAGGAATAACAGAGGAGCTTTTGCCGGAGATGCAGAAATACGCCAGCATGTCTGCTGAAGAATTCCAAAAAGCAACACTTAAAGAGTCTGGCGAAAAAATAAGTCTTGAAGAAGCAGAGAAACGACAAGCTGATCTCAAAGTTAACATTGAAAAGCTCTTTGATGATGCCAAAATGAGTAAATTAGACCCTGCTAAAATAAAAAAGGAAATGATTAAGGGTGCCGAGGCGATAGAAGACCCAGAGCAGAAGAAAATGTATTTGGCATCAATTGAGAGAGCTGACTATGAAGCAAATAGATCAACCGTAGAGTTTATGACTGATAGATTATCAGAAGCGGCAGCTGAAATTGCTTCACTATTTGGTTTTGCTAGTAAAGAACCTGCTTCTGACGGTGGGACTGTTGTCAATGCGCCTGTTAATAATGTTACTAATGCAACCAACACCACCTCTTCTTCGACAGTATTAGTGCCACAAAATAATACATTACAAGCAATGAGACAAGGAGCAGACTTTTAAAAAACCCCCACATTTCTGTGGGGGTTTCTATGAATTAGTTCTCGTCTTCAGAGACTAATTTTTCAAAATATGACATTGCGTCATCATCGTCATCTACAGTGCTAACAGTAGGAGCAGGCTCCTCTTTAGTTTTAACTGTAGGTTTAGCAGTGGGTTCATCTTCCATGAGAGTTTCCACTGTGGTATTCGCAGCAACAGTGCCGGATAATACCATGTCCAGACGAGTCTTCAACTCATCATAGGACTTGAAGTTAG
>CAYFJE010000120.1:0-2426 GCA_964343345.1 uncultured bacterium | reverse complement strand
TGTTCCACCTGTGGAGCGTAACCATTGCACTCCTTCGCTAACAATGTCGCTTCCTTTATTTGTTCAGAAGTCCAAACACTTGTTCCCCAATAATGAATCATCCCACGGCTAACAAGATCGCTCATAGCCCTGACCGTTTCTTCCAACGGAGTTTCCTCATCGTAACGATGACAAAAGTAAATATCTAAATAATCCGTACCCAGTCTCTCTAAAGACTTTTCACAAGACTCCATAATATGCTTTCTGCTCAAACCCCTATCATTAACATTTTCAGACATGGTCCCAAAGACTTTACTTGATATAACGAGATCACTTCTCTCCATGCCCTTAATCGCTTTTCCTAAAACAAGCTCTGAACGGCCTTGGGAATAAACATCCGCAGTGTCAAAAAAGTTTATTCCTTTTTCATATGCAAAATGCACGCATTCAATTGCAACCTTCTCGTGAACCGAACCTCCTTGCGTTAACCAACCACCCAATGAAATTGAAGAAACCTTCAGTCCTGATTTTCCTAATCTTCTATATTCCATGAATTGGAATCATAACAATATATGATTATGTTTCTTTCATAGAAAGAAAGACAAGGAGGAAGAAATGATTCAAATGCTTTTGTTTATAAGTTTACTGTTTGCCCCCAGCCTTGATAATTATTTCTCAACAGAGTCTCAAAAAGAGAAAAAGGCTCTTGTGATAGGAATTGATGGAGTAAGGCCTGACTCACTGACAAAGGCAGAAACTCCAAACTTGGACTTTTTAATAGAAAACGGCTCTGTCACATACAACTCTTATGCAGGTGGGAAACTTGGAACAAAAACACAGCAAGTTACCTCAAGCGGACCTGGATGGTCGTCGATATTGACAGGGGTATGGACAAACAAGCATGGGGTGACAGACAACAGTTTTTCAAATCGAAACTACGAAAGTTACCCTCATTTCTTCACAAGGTTGAAGGAATTTGACCCTTCTCTTTTCTTGGCTTCTTTTGTTCAGTGGACCCCAATTCATACATACATCCTTTCTGATGCCGATGAATTCGGAAATGGAAGTGATGAATATGTATCTGAAATGGGTGCTAAAAGCATAAAAGAAGGCACAGCTGACGTGATCTTCCTCCATTTTGATGATGTTGACCATGCTGGACACGCATACAGATATGGAAATGAATACCCTGAATACATTCAATCGATTGAAAAAACAGACAAACTTATAGGAGCCGTCCTCAAAGAAATAAAAAAGAAAAAACAAGAAGACTGGATTGTTGTAGTCACAACAGATCACGGGGGGCTCAATTACGGACATGGTGGACAATCGGATGACGAAAGAAGAATATTTTTTATTGTTTCAGGTGGAAATACGCCGATAAGAACAATCGAAAAAGGACCTGGCCATGTCGCTGTCCCTCCAACTGTTTTCAATCATCTTGGGATAGAGATAAATTCCGAATGGGGATGGGAAGAAGAACCATTTCCTTTCGGGTCGCTAGGAGAGAAAAATGAATAAAAAAATAATAGCTCTAATACTTCTAACAATTTCATTAATTTTTCTTTTCAAAAATCTTCCGGATAAAGGTTCAGGAAAAGACGGGACCCTTGCTTCACTAGCAAAATCGGTAAAGACCGCAGAAAGGCCAAGGGACCCGTGGGTTTTCAGATCTGTTCTGGACAAGAAACCGAGAATGATAACAATTGCATTGAATGAAAGGCTCTGGGTTGCATATGACACCCAGTATGGAAGCATCTATAAGGCTTGGTACGGAGGTGTTGATTTCAATGGTGCAGTCTACACAACATCCCATGGACCGCAGCCAACAAGCCAAGGTTTCTCTTACATCAACGGTATAGAAAATGAAGATGTTTGGTATGTTGATGATGTTCATGCAGGAAAGAACTTCTCTTTCAAAGGCTATTCTTTTTTTGATGGCGCTGTTGTTCTGAATTACGAAATCAAAATTGACGACATCACTGAATCAATAAAGATTTTTGAAAGACCTGAGATCACCATCGCAAAATCAGGAGAACTTGGCCTTAAAAGGGTTTTCGAAATCAAGGATTCAGGAAACAAGAAAGTGGAGCTAAAAACACCGATTCAATCAACGCTGGACAAAAATGGATTCAGCATAAATGCCTCTCATGAAATCAAACAAACATCAACCTCCTTGTATGAATGGGGAGAAAAAATAGAATACACAGCGAAAATATCTCTCAACAAAAACAAGAAAACGACAGTGACAACATTCTTTGACCTCAGGGTTGGGGAAGAAAGCGTAAATAAAAACACAATAGTAGAAAAAACCGTACCGATAGAGCCTCAGGCAAGTATTGAATTCTCAAGCAAGGACATAAATATAGATGGCCAGATTGATGAAATATGGAATTCTGCTGAATATTTGAAAATAGACAATCTTATATACGGAGAAGACGAAATAG
>CAYFJE010000119.1:0-2445 GCA_964343345.1 uncultured bacterium | reverse complement strand
GAGATCTCCTTTGGAAGATTTAATGTTTGGCGGCGGTAACCAAGGCGGCGGCGGAGGTGGCGGCCGAGGTGGCGGAGGTGGCGGCCGAGGCGGCGGTGGCGGAGGCGGCGGCCGAAGATAACAAAGAATTTAATTTTTCAACCTTATGCCTCCATATATACTCAATTTAATTAATACTGTTTTCCTTTTCCAGGAAAAATGGAATCCTTTTGATGCGGTAAATATTTCGTTAAGAAATTTACTTCATAAACATCCAGGTTATTTTTTAATTGTTCCTGAAATTGCAATCATTTTCGGGGCCTTGATTGTTTTCATGTTGGCAACTTTTTTGAATCCTAAAAATGATGAAAAGAAACTTCAAAGTGTTGATTCTATCGGGGTATCTTTACTTGGTTCTTCTATCTTTATAAGACTGTCTCAGGTTTTTTTGAGTTTTTCACAGCCTTTAGCTTGGACACTTGGTTTTATTTTATTTTTTGTATTGTTGAAAACCTCAAGAAAAAAATACAAAATACCTTATATCGGAGCTTTGACCTACGGTGCAATTTCAGCTTTATTTGGTGTTCATTTATTAAATTTTGCTGACCTTCCTGCAAATGATCCAAAACCCTGGACCTTTGGCGCTCTTGTTGGTTTTGTGATTTGGTATATTTCTCGTTTTGTAAAACAAAAAGACTGGGTTCCTTCTTTGGCTTTGTTTTGGCAGCTGTTCAGTATTTCAACCACTTTTCTGATAATACATGAAACATCAAGACACTTCTCCATTGAATTAGGTCGTTATTGGGGAGGTCTTGAAACCTTTGATCCTTTTTCCATTTTTTGGGAATTGACAATTGACATAATTACAATTTTCATAATACTTCTTGCATGGAAACATCCTGCTTTAAAAAGAAACAGAGGAGAGTTTTTTGCTATCTTAATGATAGCTGGTGCTAGTTTGATGTTCATGGTTGCTTCTTCTGATTTGGTCGCAATCTATTTAATGACTGAATTTTCATCTATATGCCTGTATCTTCTTGTCGGTTATTCAAGAGCTGGAAGAAAATCTCCAGAAGCTATATTGAAATATTTTTTGGTCGGTGTCTTCTCTGGAGTTCTCATACTTTTCAGCGGAATGCTTTTTTATGGTTTGACAGGAACAACAAATCTTTATGATATAAACTTTTTGCTTTCTGTTGGACACCCTTACAAAGGGTTGATCGGTATCGCTATGGCTGTAATGATTGCTGGTATGGGCTACAAGATAGCAATAGCTCCTTTTCATCAATGGTTTCCAGATGCTGTCGAAGGAGCTCCAGCACCAATTAGTGGTTATATAAGTTTAGCTCCTAAGGTAGCTGGTCTTTGTGTTTGGATGAGGTTGTTTCTTCTCGGGTTAGCTCCTATTACTGATATATGGATAGATTTATTAATCATCCTTTCAATGCTTTCTATGACAATGGGTAACCTGAGTGCATTAAAGCAAAAAAATATCAAAAGAATGCTTGCTTATTCATCAATTGCACATGTTGGTTTTGTTATGATGGCGATTGCTGCTGCTGGAGTCCTTCCTGGAGAACTTTCTTCTTTCCATAGTCAAGGCTTTCAATCTGCGTTGTTCTATATGTTTTGTTATGTCTTTATGAATGCCGGAGCTTTTGGGGTTGTTTCTTATCTTGAGACGAAAGGAATTGAACCTACATTGAATGGTTTCCGCGGTTTATCTAAGAAAGAGCCATTGGTAGCTGCTTTTATGGTTATTTTTCTTGCAAGTTTAGCAGGCATTCCTCCCACTGCAGGAGCTTGGGCAAAATGGACTGTTTTTATATCAGCAATGGAAACACAAAAATTATTACCTTTGGTGATAGTAGCAGGAATTAACACTGTCATTGCTTTGTATTATTATTTTGCGGTCGCAAGAGAAATGTATCTGCAGGACTCAAAGGAAAAAGTGAATGTGGTTCCTAATTCAGGAATTGCAAACTCTATTCCGATTGCAGCAACTTTGATAATTGCTGCAATCACAACACTTGTTATTGGAATTTATCCAGATGAGGCTTGGAAACTAGCTGCTCATTCGGATATTATTTTTATTAAAGTTGGGATAATGTGAGAACCCTTTCGGGGTACCTTTTCTTTTTCGTTTTTCTTATTTTTTATATTTTTTCGATACAGTATTTTGGGCCTTCGCAAGATTTTGATACTAACATAGTTGCTTGGATTGGAATACTTTGTTCTTTCCTTGTTTTGAATCCGTATATAGCCGTTTATCTTAAAAAAAGATTTAGAGCTTCTTTTTTTTATTGGTTATCAACTTTATTTCTTTTAATACCTTTTACATCATTGTGGGCAGATCCTCTTCACGTGAAGAGCACAGTAATTCTTTGGTGGGTTTCGATAACATTAAGTAAAGTTGTCAGTTTTGATAAGAAGATATTCAATTTTTGGCCTTACTTTTGCTTGATC
>CAYFJE010000118.1:0-2477 GCA_964343345.1 uncultured bacterium | reverse complement strand
CCCAACTTAGAAAAGGCAAACAAGTCTTAATTTACCTAAACAGAAGAGGTTATGCTCCTTTAACTATGTGTAGTGAGTGTGGACACATAGAGGAATGCCCTAGATGTGATAGCAGTTTGGTTCTATATAAACAAGGCATGCTTTTGAGATGTCATCATTGTGCTTTTGAAAAAAAGGTTTCTGATTCATGCAATCTCTGTGAAGCTGAAAATATTGTTATCGGAAAAGGTACACAAAAGATTGAAGAATGTTTGAAAGAAGAGTTCCCTAAAGAAACTGTTCTCAGGATAGATCGTGACTCAACTCGCTCTATAAAAAAAAGAGAAAATGTTTTTAATATGGCGAGAAGTGGCAAGGCTAAAATACTAGTGGGAACACAAATGCTAACCAAAGGACATGACTTCCCAAACCTGTCAATGGTTGCAATAGTAAATGCTGACCAAGGTATGTTCGGAAGCGATTTTAGAAGTGGGGAACGTTTTGCACAGCAGTTTTTTCAGGCATCAGGTCGAGCAGGTAGACGTGACGAAAGAGGGTTGGTGGTTATTCAAACAAACAATCCTGATAATCTTTTTCTTAAAGAAATTATAACCAAAGACTATTTGTCCTTTTATTCCAGTGCAATTCTGGAAAGAAAAGGGCGATGGCCTCCATATAATGGGGCTGTTTTAATAAGAGCTGAATCTATCAGTAAAAAAAGGGTGTTTAACTTTTTGTCTAAAATAGCTGGTTTATGTAAGGCTATGCCAAATAATACAACTATGATTTTAGGTCCTGCTTCTTCACCTATAGAAAGAAAGCTAGGAAAATACAGAGGCCAAATATTACTATTGGATACAAATAAAAAGAAACTTCACAATATGATCAATAAAATTGATCTGCTTTTAGAGAAAAATGTTATTAATAAAATGATCAAATGCGAAATTGATATAGATCCTTTAGATATGTCCTAACTTAGAAAATGAAAAACAAACTAAAAAAAGTAATAAAAGCATCCATAAAAGAAAGCGCTCTTATGGAAGAAGATTCAATTAATAGTCTTGAAATAGAGATTAATCAATCTACTCAATCAGACCATGGAGATTTTTCATCAAATATTGCTCTAAAAATTAGTGGCAAAACTAATACCAAGCCTATTGAAACAGCTGAAATTATTAGCAAAACAATTCAGCGTCCAGGGTGGCTCAAAAAAATTCAAGTCGCCCCGCCAGGCTTTATAAATTTTTTTGTGGATGATAGAACAAAAGCAGACCTTTTAGTTTCTATTATAGAGCAGGAAAAAAATTATGGCTCCTTTCCAACTAATTCTGAGGATTCTATTCTTCTTGAGTTTGTTTCGTCAAACCCAACGGGGCCTCTTCATGTTGGTCATGGTAGACATGCCGCCTATGGTGACTCTCTAGCAAAGATCCTAAGAAAAGCAGGCCACATTGTAAGTTGCGAGTACTATATTAATGATTCAGGAAGGCAAATTGATATTTTGATTCTGAGTGTTTTGGTGGCCTTGATAAATAAAACAGCGCCTTTAATATCTCTCCCCCGTGCTTGTTACCAAGGATCTTATATTGGCGGTCTTACCGAGGTTATTCCTAAAAAAGCTATTAGAGCAATTAATAGTATTTCGTACTCAGATCTCAAGGTTAAAGAACTAGATGCTGATAGCGAGGCAGATGCTCTTATTTCAATAATTAAAGCCTCTCTTGGTGACTCTGTTTTTCAAGAAATTACGGTATCTGTTGTGGATGAGATGGTAAAAGCAATCAAGTCAGATTTAAGTAATTTTGGTGTTGGTTTTGATCATTGGTTCTCAGAAAAAGCTATGATCAAGGACTCTAAAATTGATATGGCCTTAAAAAAATTAAAAACAAAAAAAGCCTTATTCAATAAAGATGGTGCAACCTGGCTAAAAACAACTGAATATGGTGATGACAAAGATAGAGTAGTCTTAAGAGATGATGGGAGAAGTACCTATTTTGCTTCTGATATTGCTTACCATGCTGACAAAAAAGACAGAAGCTTTGAAAAATTAATAAATATCCTTGGATCTGATCATCATGGCTATATAAATAGACTAAAAGGTGGGCTTGCTTCTATGGATTATGATCCCGAGGACCTAGAGATCGTTTTAATGCAATTCGTAACGCTCTATAGAGGGAAAAACAAGATACAAATGTCCACAAGGTCTGGAAACTTCATTCCAATGAGAGAGCTCTATGAGGAAGTAGGCATTGATGCTGCAAGGTTTATTTATGCTAGCAGAGCATATGACCAACACCTAGATTTTGATCTAGAGCTAGCAAAAGAACAAAGCAACTTAAATCCTGTTTATTATATCCAATATGCCAACGCAAGAATTTGTAGTGTTATAAAAGAAATTGAAAAAAAGGGGTATAAAAATGATTTGGATTTAGGCATAAAAAGTATTGGATCTCTTAATACCAAGCACGAATCAGAGCTCATATCAATGCTTCAAAAAT
>CAYFJE010000117.1:0-2515 GCA_964343345.1 uncultured bacterium | reverse complement strand
CGTTTGTGTTTTGAAAAGTTTTAACAAATGTCGTTTTTCCTGATCCGTTCGGACCCAGCATTGTGGTTATTTTTCCAGTCTCTATTGTTAAGTTTATTTTTTTCAAAACCTTCTTTCCTGGATAGGAAAAGGATATATTTTTGAATTCACAGCTCATTGAAAAACCCTTTCTTTTTCTTTTACAAGAAGGTAGAGAAATATTGGAGCTCCAATCATGGAAGTAATTACTCCTATCGGTATTTCAGAAGGGATTGCAATTGTTCTTGAGGCAAGGTCAGCCAATGATAAAAGAGATGATCCAAGAAGAAATGAAAAAGGAATCAAAACCCTATTGTCGGGGCCAACTAATATTCTTATGATATGAGGTATCACGAGCCCAACAAAACCTATTGGCCCAGCAAATGAAACACACACTGCTACGGCAAGTGCAGTGAAGACAACGATGTTTTTTTTCAAAACGGTTGTATTTACTCCAAGGTTTTGAGCTTCTTTTTCCCCCAGAAGAAAAATATTGAGTAGGTTGCTTTGTTTTAACAATATCAAACAGGATAAAGAGCAGACAAGAAAACAGATTCCCAATTTTTGCCATGTTGCTTCACCAAGATTACCCATACCCCACATTGCAATTTCTCTCAATTTCGAATCAGAAGACATGTAGGTAAAGAACCCGATTGCTGCACCAACCAATGAATTTGCAGCAATTCCACACAGCAGCATTTTTGCAACAGAAGGCTTTCCGTCTTTTGTTGATATTTTAAATATTGCAATTGAAACAATCAACCCACAAACAAAAGCCAAAAAGGAAATCAGAAAAGAGCTTTGGATTGTGTTAATTTTAAAAAAGAAGGTATTGAAATATATTCCAATTATTGCTCCAAGAGATGCTCCTGCAGAAACCCCTATTAATCCAGGGTCAGCTAAAGGATTCCTGAAAAGGCTTTGAAGACAGGCACCACAAATTGCGAGTGTTCCTCCAACCAGACAACCAAGAAGAATTCTCGGAATTCTTATCGAAAAAAGAACAATTGATTTAGATTCGTTTACACTTTCCGGGCTAGTCTGACCAATTTTTTGAGCAATAATTTGAAATGCTTCTGAAAGACTTATATTTACGGAGCCATTTCCTAGATTTGCAAGACAAGCAAAAATAAATAGAACTATTAGAAAAAACAATAATATCTTTTTGTTTTGTTTTTTGATTGTCAATTTTTTACCTTATCCTGTTTTTTTGTCTATTTTGTATTTTAAAATTAAAGTAGTCGCTGGGAGGTTTTTATAGTGTTTAAAAGAATGTTTTTGTTTATTGGTTTTTTTTCAGTTTTTTCTTTTTCTTTACTTTCAAAAGATTCAGAATCTTTGAAAACTTTGTTAAGCCTGAACGATGCTTTTGTTGAAATATCTGAAAAAGTTAATCCTTCAACTGTTTACATCCAGGTTGGAGAAGAGGTTGAAATTCAGCAGAATTCACAGAATCCTTTTGGGGGATGGCCTTTTGGAGACAGTTTTCAGTTCCCTTTTGAGAGACCTCAAGAAGAATCTCCTCAGCAGTTTTGGAGAGAGGGTTCCGGTAGTGGTTTTATTGTCAGTAAGGATGGTTTGATATTGACGAACAATCATGTTGTTGGTACTGCTGATGAAATCAATGTAACAATGTTTGATGGTCAAGTTTATGAAGCGAATTTGATAGGAGCAGATCCATCAACTGATGTTGCTTTGATAAAAATAGATACAGGATTTGATTTACCTTATTTAAAAATGGATCTTCAAAATGAAATCAAGGTAGGACAATGGGTTTTGGCTTTTGGAAACCCTCTTCAATTACGTTTCACAGTTACTTCAGGCATCGTGAGTGCAATGGGAAGAAATTTAGGAATACTGAGGAATTCTTCGACTTGGGCAATTGAGGATTTTATTCAGACTGATGCTGCTATAAATCCGGGGAATTCTGGAGGCCCTTTGGTTAATCTTAGAGGGGATGTTATAGGCATCAATAGTGCTTTGGTTAGCGATACTGGGTCATTTTCAGGATATGGATTTGCGATACCTATCAAGTTGGCAAAACGAGTCATGGATGACTTGCTTGAATTTGGAGAAGTCCGTCGCGCTGTTATGGGGGTGATGGTTTCCCCAATTTCAGATCTTGACAGAGAAGCTTTAGGTTTACCACAATCTAATGGGGTTTTAGTTTCGGGATTTGTTGATTCTGAGGAGGGTTGGAGCCCTGCAGAAAGAGCCGGATTAAAGCAATTGGATGTAATATGGGCAATTAATGGGAAGGAGGTCAGAAACCCTTCCTCATTGCAGAAAATAATATCTTCTTACGAACCTGAAGAAATTGTGACATTAGAGATATACAGGGATGGGATTCTGGATGATTTCGAAGTTGTTTTAGGTACGGCCCCTAAACCAAAAAAAGAAGTATTATCTTTATCAGAAAGAAAAGAAAACAATATTCTTGAGGTAATGGGAATTGAAGGGAAGGATTTTTCTTTTGAAGACCTACTTGAAGCAGGGT
>CAYFJE010000116.1:0-2531 GCA_964343345.1 uncultured bacterium | reverse complement strand
TCTTCCGCTGGGGCCTCTGCCGCTGGGGCCTCTGCCGCTGGGGCCTCTTCCGCTGGGGCCTCTGCCGCTGCTTGTGCTTCTTCAATAATTTCCTTTGGAGGAGCGGCTTTCTTTCTAGGCCCTCTTAATTCTTCTGCCTGCAATAAAACATCACTTGTTTTTGCTGCCTTGTATATGTTAACTAACTTTCTGATTCTCTCTGTTGGCTGAGCACCTTTCGAAACCCATGAATCATATTTTTCTAAATCAACCTTTAATGGACTCCCCGGAAAACTTATTCCGTATTGCCCAATAATCTCAAGAGCCTTATTTGCTCTTGCAGATCTTGCTTTCGTTACAACGATACGATAAGCAGGCTGTTTTCTCCTACCGACTCTTGCTAGTCTAATTTTTAATTCCATATTTCCCTCCAGGATTTGTCTTCATGGCTTTGAAGAAGTCAAGTATTGACTTAACCTCTCTCTCCTTCAACTTGTTTGATTTTGCAACCTCTTTGATTCTTTCTTTTGAAACCTTGCCTGTCTTCCTTTCTTCAGATGTCAATGAATCTAGAGCATCTTCAAAAGCTCTTAATTTTTTTGCATCAAGAGCGCCGGCAGGCAAACCTTTCATCATTGGAAGCTTTTTCATCGCAGTCATCCCTAGTGGACCCAATTTCCTTAGGGTCCTCAATGCCTTGAGGACATCGTCTAATGTCGCCTTCTGCAACACAGAAGGGTCGACTTTCGGCATATTTTTTCTTCCAAACATAACAATATAAAAAGTGCAATAAGGGTAACAATTGTATCATTTATCTGATAAATTTGGATTTTGAGAAAAAAACTTAGATACAAGCACATTTACCAAGTATCAAAATTTATTTTCGATAATTGTAAAAACCTTCTCCACTCTTCCGACCGAGCTTGCCCTCTGCAACCAATCTGTCCAATAGTCCACTCGGTGAAAAAAGGTCTTCATCAGGATAAGCCTCGTGCCAACCATCAAGGATGAACTTAGTTGTATCCAAGCCAACATAATCCAGTAAAGCCATCGGCCCCATGGGATAACCACAGCCAAGTTTCATTGCTGCGTCTATATCTTCAGCAGATGCATCACCTCTTTCCAACATTCTTACAGCTTCAATTAAATAAGGAACGAGCAGCCTGTTCACAACAAAGCCAGGAGTATCCTTGCATGACACTGTTTTCTTTCCTACGGCTTCGCCAAAAGCCATTAGTGCTGCATGTGTTTCATCGCTTGTGTCATCTGACTTAATAACCTCAACGAGCCTCATGACTGGAACTGGATTGAAAAAGTGTAGCCCTCCAATTTTGTCACTTCGATTTGTAACTTTTGCCAAATCCCTAATAGGCAATGAAGATGTGTTGGATGCAAAAATTGCATGTGGAGGACAATTTTCATCAAGAAATGTGAAAAGCTCTTGCTTCAAGTCTATGTTTTCCGTAATTGCTTCTACAACAAGATCGGCTCCTTTTGCACCTTCCTTTCTACTTGTTGTTGCTTTGATTCGTCCAAAGACAGTTTCAAATTCAGCATCAACATCCTTTTGCCTTTCATGTTTTTTTCTAAGAACTCTTTTAAGGCTGGCTGAAATTCTCTTCATGCCGCCATCGATAAAATCTTGTTCTATATCAACCATTGTGACACTGTACCCAGCATGGGCTGCAACCTGGACAATCCCGGCTCCCATTAACCCGCTTCCAAAAACTGTTACATTTTTTATTTCCATAATCAAAAAACCCTCCGCTATTAAAAAACTATTATGATTCTAAAAAATGGATGTCGGTTTTTTAACAGAAAGAATGCTTCCGGGCCTAGGTGTAGACAGGTTGGTCTATGAATATGCAAAAAATTTGAAAAAATTTGGAAATAATTCCTTTATACATGCCTCAATAACAGATCCTGATCTAGTCCCAGAAAATATCAAAGTAAAAACACTACCTCCAATAAGATCTAGAAAACCTCCAATTCAAGACTTGTGGGCAATAGAAAACCTACCTGCACTTTCAGCAAAGAGTGAAACAAGGTGGATATTGTCGACACCTCCTTATTTTGCTCTGACACCTTTCTTGAGACATTCAGCCATATTACATGGGGGGACAACCCCTTTTCAAGGACTGAACATCAAAGGGGCAGCTGTTTATTGTTGGAGAGAGTTTACACAAAATTTAATCTACTATCCTTGTGCGGCAAAAATAATAGTCTTATCAAAATTTCTTATGGAAGGGTTACCAAAAACACTCCAAGACAAAGCTGAAATTATTAACCCTGGCTGGGATCATTACCCCAGAAAAAATGAAAAGGAGTCCCTTGCGATAAGGGAAAGCCTAACTAAAGATTGTCAACAAACAATACTCTATATGGGTCGTTTAAACACGCAATACCAGCCTTATAAAGGTCTTTTGAATTTAATAAAGATGGTTGAAGAAATGCCCTGGACAAAACTGGTTTGTTCCGGTTATGGTGACGAAAGGGACATCACTCGATTAAAAAACTTAGGTGTTAAAGTTTTTCCAAACCACCCAAGCAAA
>CAYFJE010000115.1:0-2550 GCA_964343345.1 uncultured bacterium | reverse complement strand
TCGGCGGTTCGATCCCGCCTAGCTCCACCACCTTGAATACCCTATAAACAGGGAGATACAGAGTTCTTTAGTTAGACCTTTGGTTAACTTATATTAATTAAGAACCACCAATATAAAGGCTATAAATGTACACCGGATTGTACACCAGATAATATTTTTCTATTACTAACCTCAATCATAGAATTGACTGTTGGTACAGTTTGGGAGTATTTTTAATGTATTAGATATAAAAAAACTAGATAAAGGAGACATCAAATGAAACAACTAGATAAAGGATTCATCAAAGAATATAAGTGGTCAATAATAACCGTCCTGAGTATTTTAGCATTGTTTATATTGCCTCTTGGAGCCCTTTATTTTTTTATAGTTTTTACTTTCCCAATGTTTCTCATTGGTTTACTTGCACTCACTAATGAGGGTGATTGGTCATGGACAAAGACTGAAAAATGGCCATGGCAAAGACGTATTTTTTATCTTGCATCATTTTGGATTGTAGCTGGATTTACTATATTAACTGATGACTATACTCCTTCATCCTCTTCCTCATCTTCCTACTCATCCTCATCCTCTTCCTCATCTTCAAGCGGGGTACAAGCATGTATTAAAAAAAGTGAAAGACAATTTGAATCATGTATATATAGCATTCCTGGTAATGCGAGTGAATCTGATATGAATTATTGTTTAGATCTTCATGAGGCAAGAAGTTATGGTTGCAGAACAGGTAGAAGGAATTGAAAAAATTAATACTTTTAATAATTCTATGTTTTTTTTCTAATGTGAGTTTTTCTCAAGAAATTCCAGATTCATTAAAAAATACTGCTCATTCTGAAGAAACATACATAAACGGCGAGTGGTTTCATACTTTTGGAAAGGGTAGATATGTTTATTGAAGAAGGAACATTTAATGGCAAAAGACTAAGAACAAATCTAAATTCGGTTAATGTATATGGTAAAACTATATCTACGAAATGTGGTGCTAAATTTAATCTAGACAAAGTAATTTCAGTCGATATTCTGAATCAAGAGAGAAAAACAACCACTGGTGGAGGACTTACAGGCGCTTCGGCTGGAGCAGTTCTTGGGTTTCTTGTGGCAGGTCCTGTTGGAACTGCGGTTGGGGCAGGCCTTGGATCAAGAAAGAAGACTTCTGGTCATGACATTACAACAATATCGATTGGATTTTCAAATGGTGATATGTGGGTCTGTAGTTGGGCTTCTCATAGTGATATAGCAAAACTAAAGGTAGCGGTATCAAGAAATCAAAGGGCAATGATTCAGCAGCAAAAAGAACCAACAGAGAATCAACTGAAAGCCCCAAAGCAAAAGAAAGCTAGCAATAGAAAAAAAACTAAAAAAATTCAGCAACAGAAAGTACTAAATAAACCCAAGAAACCAACTAAGGATCTTATTTCACTTCAAAGAGTCAGAACTGAAAGAAAAATAAAATTACCAAACCTAGAGTTTTTACAAAAATGGAAAAAAGTAGATGGAGTTAACCCAAAGGCATTGGAGTTATTTAATTCTTCATTAGAGGATGGACTACAAAAATATAATAATTTTCAATGGTCATATTTTGACCTAAAGATAGAAACTGAGAAAGAATCTGATCGAATTGCAATTAGGGTGTTAAGTAACTTTATTGCTCAATCAAATGCAATGATGTTTATTCAGAACGAAATTATAGAATTAGATACAGAAGAAAATAAATCAGAGAAAAAGATCCAAAAACATACTTCAGAATTAGAAAAATTAGAAGAAGAGCTTTCAAAAACAGGACTTTTTGGTAAAAGAGAAGTTAAAAAGAAAATTTCAGGGGTGATTGAAAAAATTAATCAAATAAAATCACAAATAGCTAACATCAAGGAAAATAAAACAGCGAAGCAAAAAAAATTAAATTCAATCCACTTCAAACATATCAAAGTTATAGAAAATTCTCTGAATCAGTTCGAGTTGATGTTTGAAAAATTCTTCCCAAAAGAAAAGAAACCTAAAGCGGGTATAAAAACCAAAAAAAATCTTACCCCACAGTTTTTTTTAGACACGTATTTATCATGTTTTGATGAAATATGGGATAAAAAAATACAAGAAGACAAAGAAAAGCGAAAAAAAGAAAATAGATTAAAAGAAAAACAAGCTAAAGAGAAAAAAGAAAAAGATGAAGCAGAAGAATTAAAACCAAAGAACAAAAAAAAGATTAATAAAAAGAAACAAGGCTCTTCTGTAAAGGAGAGACTAGCAGAGTTACAAAGCCTTAGTGATGAAAATCTAATAACAGACGAGGAATACGAAATATCAAGAAAAAAAATTCTAAGTAACTTATAGATTTTGAAGGAAAATAAAGATGCGTATTGGTCTAATTCTTGATTCAAGGTTAAGTACATCCAAAATAGCTGAACTGGGTTTATTAGCTGAACAATATGGTGTGCATAGTATTTGGCTAGCTAGTTATATTGATTCAAGAGAACCGTTCACAAATCTTTCACAACTAGCTATTAAGTCTAAACGCATAAAGTTAGGACCTATTGCCCTAAATCCCTTTGATACTCATCC
>CAYFJE010000114.1:0-2550 GCA_964343345.1 uncultured bacterium | reverse complement strand
TAGCCACATCCTCCATGCTTTTTTGTGATGGCTTCTTTTTTGCAAGTTCGATTAATTTTTTTTGTATCCCCTCTATTGCTCCAATCGCCATTGCTGATATCCCTAATCTTCCATTGTCTAATGCTCTAAAAGCAATATTAAGGCCTTTTCCTTTTTTGCCTATTCTGTTCTTTTTGGGAATGAAAACATTATCAAAAGATATTTCTGCCGTATCGCTTGATTTAAAGCCCATTTTTCCATGTATTTTTGTCCTCGATATTCCTTCAGAGTCCATATCTACCAAAAAACAACTAATTTGATTTTCTTCTTTTGCATAGACGATTGCTATTTCAGCTATATTTCCATTTGTTATCCACATTTTTTGACCATTTAGAATCCATCCTTTATCTGTATTTTTGACTGTTGATTTCATTTGAGATGGGTTTGATCCTGCATCTGGCTCTGTTAATGCATAGCAACCATTTATTTCACCATTTAAAATTTTTGGGATGTATTCATTTTTTAATTCTTCGGAAGCTTCGTTCAGGAGGATTTCTGCAACTAGTGTAAATTGCCCGGTTATTATTGCTGCAGTAGTGATGTCTTCTTGAGAGAATGTTCTTATTAGCTCATATGTCCATACCGGTTCTTTTTCAGCCCCTCCATATTCTTTTGGTGTTGATATTCCAAGCCAACCTTTTTTGCATATTTCTTTCGCTGTTTGAAAATCGTATTTTTCAGAATTTTCATTTTTTTGAGACCTATGTCTTATTTCTTTTTTTGCAAATTCTTTTAAATCTTTTTTAAAAGAGGAAAAGTTTTCCATTCTTATTGAAGTTTTCCAGACTTTTTTTCAACCAATTTGATAAGTTTTCCAGATTTTAAAATTTCGGTCATTTTATTGTGGTCGTCAAAAAGAGGTCTGTCTTCATCGAGGTGGTCTATGTCTTTTCTTATTTCAGAAATGACTTCTTGAATTGCTGGACTTGGTTTTTCAGGAGCCCTTAATTCAATTGCTTGAGCAGCCGCTAGGATTTCTATTGAAAGGATTCCCCAACAGTTTTCTAGTATTTGTTTTGTTTTTTGTGCTGTTGTTAAACCCATTGAAACAAAATCTTCTTGATCTGCAGCTGCGGGTATTGATTGATTTGCAGCAGGATGACTAAGTATTCTGTTTTCTACACATAATGCATCTGCTGTATATTGGCTAAGCATAAGTCCTGAATTGAACCCAGGATCTTCTGTCAAGAAAGGAGGAAGACCTCCTGAAAGAGCTGGGTTTACAAGTCTGTTCATCCTTCTTTCAGAAAGTATCCCAACCATTGAAAGTCCTATACCAACCATCTCCATAGGAAGAGCCACAGGTGTTCCTTGAAAGTTTGCACCGGTTAAAACTTCCTCTTCGTTTGTTAGAAAAATTGGGTTGTCTCCAACTCCATTTAATTCAATTTCGACTTGTTTTAATGCATACGAAAGAGAATCTCTTAGAGTCCCCGAAACCTGAGGAGTTGACCTCATGGAGTAAGCATCTTGGAGTTTTTTGTTTTTGGAATTTAGAATTTCAGAACCTTCTGTTAGTTTCATTATGTTTTTTGCGACTTTTTGAGATCCAGTGAAACCTCTTAGTTCATGTATTTTTGATTTGTAAGGTCTCATGTTTGCATTTAAAGCTTCAAGTGTCATCGATGCTGACAAATCATGAGTTTTAAGCCATAACATAGCATCGTTTAGTGTTAATGCTGAAAGTGCTGTTAAAACATTCGAACCGTTGATTATTGACAGCCCATCTCTTGCTTTTAATTTCAAAGGTTTTATTTTCGCTTTCTTCAAAGCACTCTTTGCTTTCATGAGTTTTCCTTTGTAAAAAGCTTCTCCTTCGCCCATCATTGTTAGTGCAATTTGGCTCATGGGTGCTAAATCTCCACAGGCTCCAACCGAGCCTTTTTCGCATACATATGGAACTACATCGCTGTTGATTATTTCTAAAAATTTTTCTGTGACATCTTTTCTTCCCCCAGAGAAACCCTTACAATGAACATTAATTCTTCCACATATTGCACCTCTTACGATTTCTTCTGACATAGGGGCTCCAATACCTGCAGCATGCGAGTACACAAGACGGTTTTGAAATTCTGCAGTTTGTTTTTCACTAAGTGTTACTTCTGAAAATTCACCGATTCCAGTATTGATTCCATACATCGGCTCTTTTTTGTTTATCTTTTTTTGAACCATTTTTCTACATTCTTTTATTTTTGTCCAGCATTCATCTTCAATGTCGAGGTGAATTTTTCTTCTTGCAATTTTTGTAAGCATTTTTGCTGTCAGGTTGTAACCGCTCAAATAAAACTTTTTCATAATCTGAATTCTAGATTGTCATATGATAGTTTTGTGACAACAACTCCTTTGCTTATTTTTGAGATAATTGCTATATTCTTATTAGGAAATTTAATGAATATCAAGATTTCCTTCTCTGATGGTGCAAGGATACAGGCTTTGGTTATAGGTTTTTTGGCAGGGATTTGTGTTTTTTTTATATTTAATATTTATGCGATTACTCCAATATCTTTGTTT
>CAYFJE010000113.1:0-2561 GCA_964343345.1 uncultured bacterium | reverse complement strand
TTATTTTTTGGTGGAATTATAAGGTTTTGAAACCGTAAAACTATCGAGTGGGAATGAGGGTCAAACACCTCTATAAAAACCGGGTTCATTAATTTAGTTTTTTCCCCACCCTGCTTTTATATTTGCCGACAAAATTGACTCGAATTCGAAGTCAGCAATTTTTTTAGTAGGAGCAAGCCTAACCTGTCTGCTGAGAGGGTTTTTTCTTCCAGGGCTGTAATCAGTCCAATGCAGAACAAATGCAGGGTAGTCTAAATTAACTTTGTGCTTGTTGGTTTGAAAGAGCACCAATTTTCTCACTGCCATGGAGTCTTTAACTTTTTTTGTGTAGACCTCTCTCCTGATAATTTCACTCTCTGGCAAAGCCGCTCGTTTTTTTGTGGCGCTTTTTTGAATGAAACATAAATCACTCAACTGAGCCATTCTAATATCACTTTCATTTACTTCTTTGTCTTCTCTAGTCCTCAGTAGTACAGGATGATGCAGACTGGCTGTAAATGATTTTCCTGCTGCTGACCACCCTAATTTATCAAAATAGAGTTTCATTTTCTCTATTGAATTCCCAACACTGTCCTCACTTTGCAGGTCCGTGATTTTTATTTCTACAACTAACGTTGGTTTCACGAATCGGTACATGGCACCACTGTTGCTTGTAACCCTCCACGATGAATCAACCTCGTTTTTTTTAAGGGTTTTCATTAATGCTTTTCTATCTTTACTCGACCCTATATTTCCACAAGAACCAATAAATTGATAAGTTCCATCCTCATTCATAAGAGCCAAAGCAATTGACCTGACTTGTGTAGCATCTTTAGATCGTACTGTGTATCCTATGATTACTGCGTCAATTGAAAAAGATGGCTTTATTTTAAATACCCTTCCACTAGATGATCTGACCACCATTCCTTCATTGTTCTCTTCTGTGACCCATTGTTCGTATTGAGTTATCAAATCATGTGAACTGTTAAAAACCTTTGTATCTATTGCTGTTAGAATTTTATTGCCTTTGAAAAGGGAATTTAGATAGTCTGACTTTTCTATGTATTCATCAATCGCAAATGTCTTGTCATCCGTACATAAAACATCAAAAGCAGTAAACCTTATTGAATCTATTTTTGCCTTTGCGCCACCTCCCATAGACTTATTTAGATAGCTCGCTCTTGTTCTCTTACCTCCATTATCAAGAAAAAGTTCGCCAGCAATGATATTGAGACCTGAGGATGCCTTCAGAGATGCCTTGGCTTCTTTTAAGATAGGAAAGTCACCAAATATAACTTTTCCTTTTGAATTTGATAATGCTAGATCTTTTCCTTCTTTGATCAAGAACCACAGCTCACCGTCAATCTTTTTTGATACATAAACTTCACCTTTTGGGATCTGGTCACTTATGTCATCGGGTGAAACAGGTGAATAAGCAGAGGCAACAGATTGTCTGTAGTTCTGCAATAGCGATAAGATTTCAGGATTAGTTATGCCATCTGTTTTGACTTTAGCTTTACCTAATGCCTTCGCTGTTTTAGTTGCATAGAAAGACATCCTTTTATCCTATTTTCTTTAATTGCATGTTGCTTAAATGAAGCAGTAATTTATATTTCTTATCCTTGATCCTGCCCTCAAGAAAGCCACGATAAGGACTCCCGTTGGTTTGAAAAATCAGGGGATCTTTGCCTTGTTTTCCAGCTCCAATCATGGCCATACATTTCTCATCACTTAATTCTTTAGCCATTTCGTAAAGAAAATCATAGGTCAAGCCATCCACATGCATAATTTGTATGGTTCGTTTAAATGCAAACCTTTTCAGCACGCCTTCAATAGGTATTTTTTGACCTGACCATCTGACAGGTAATTCATCATCAACATTGCTTGGGATATCTTCAGGTTTTCTTCTTTCTTTCTCAACACCGTCTGTACCAATGATGCTTTCTTCTATGACAGGAGGAGCGTATAGAATTTCACCTTCTGAATCTAGATAGACCAGATCGGTTCCATTAATTTTTTTACCAATGGAATTGAAATCAATTTCAGGGTCACCATTGACTAGTGCTTGGCCATAATCCTCTCCTAGTGTCTTAGAAAGATTTTCGTGTAAACCTTTTTTTGTAGCTGCAACAAAACGTTTAAAGAATAGCTCTTCTTTAGGCAAGCCCATCTGAAAATTCTTATCTATCTTAAGTGGCTGAAATGCAACCTTGGCATTTCGTTCATCCTTATTCATAAAGTGTATTTTTTTCATTTCTTATTTCTAAAACATCTCAAAATCGATGTCTTCATCTTCGGTAAGATTTTCATAGAAATCATCTGTTGCAATCTGCTTAAGTTCTGTCCATTCAGATAAACTTGGAGTACCAATTAGAGCAAAATGTCCCTCACTATTTTTTAGAAGATATCCTGTCTCTTCGTTATAGTCTGCTCGATAATTGAAAGCAAATCGAAAAATATTGCCTGAATCAAGAAGGGATTTTGTCTTATCGGCTATTTCGATTGGCTCGAGCGAATAAATACTCTGCACAGAAAGATCTGCTAGGTCTTCAAGGTCATCTTGTAATTCCATTTCAGTGGCA
>CAYFJE010000112.1:0-2633 GCA_964343345.1 uncultured bacterium | reverse complement strand
AGTGATTATAAATACAAAAGATTGATTAATTCAATGTTTTTGGCTTATCTATTGAATCTTCTGTTCCATATGAATGGAGTCGTACCTCGATAGATGGCTCCTGAAACAACATTAGAATGCTAAGCGCCTTTACAACCTCAATATCCATTGGCTCAAAGCCAATTGAAGTGAGTTTGTCGATTAAAAGCTCTCTTTTTTGTGGGGTTAATAGACCAAATTTCTCTAGCCTCGTAATATAGTTTTGACACTCTTCATCTAAAAGCGCCTTTTCTTCAGGCGCAAAGATTCTTGTTGAAAGTTTATCGGGACTAGCAATTTTTGTTTTGTTTGATGATTCTTTGAAAATCTCTACCCAGTCCATAGCATGATCAATGGCGTTTTCTTCAAAGCCTACACCTAAGAGATGTTTTCTTATTTCAAAATTACTTCCTGATTCTCTGTCTGGGTCTTCAGAATAGTACTCGAAAAGATAAAGGAGTATGTCTAGGAAGTCTTCTTTTAAGTTTTGATTCATTTGATAGAAGATATAATTTATAGGTTGAGCATGAATTAAAAATCAACCAAGGTCAAACTCTTTTTTCTTAGATCATTTATTAGTCAAAGTAGATGTTTTGGAAAAAAACAACAACATCATGATATTATATTTCTCCTCAATTTTTATGACTAGTAAAGCGAATAATGGTGGGCATCTTAAAAGATATGGAATTGCTACAGTTTCCAGACGAGAGGTTAAGGAGAGTTTCTGAGCCTGTAGATAATTTTGATAAAGATTTAAAACTTTTATCAAAAGAAATGTTAAAAGTTATGTACCAGTCCAACGGTATTGGACTTGCTGCGCCACAAGTCAACAAAACAATTAGAATGATAGTTCTTGATGTGAGTGAAAAAAGAAACGAACCAATGGTCTTGGTAAACCCTAGGCTAGAAAAAGCTGAAGGAAGCGTTGATAGTAGTGAAGGCTGCCTTTCTGTTCCAGAAATAAGAACCACTGTTAGAAGATACAAACAAATTGAGCTATTTGCACAAAATGTTGATGGCTCAGAAATCAGAATGGAGGCCGATGACTTATTGTCGATCTGTATTCAGCATGAGATAGACCATCTAGATGGGAAGCTTTTTATTGATTATGTTCCAAGTGTAAAGCTCCAAAGACTTAAAAAGAAGATAGCTAAACAAAAAAAACTATCTTCTCAGAAGCCCCAAGGAACCAGTGTAAGCATAGTTTGAGCACGACTAAACAATGATCTCAGATAAAACTATAGTATTTGCTGGCTCATCTTCTTTCTCTTTGCCAATTTTGAGAGCAATAGCTGATTTAGGCTTTCAGTCAATAACAGTTCTAACTCAGCCAGCAAAAAGGCAAGGAAGAGGCTTAAAAAAGATTCCTAACCCAACAATGACCTTAGCTGAAGAGCTAAACCTTCAGACAGTAACTATTAAGAGCTTTGATGATGCGGAAGCAAAAAAAATATTTAGTTCTTTGTCGCCAGATGTTTTTCTCTCAGCAGCATACGGCAAGCTAATTCCTAATTGGTTCCTTGAGCTTTTTGGTTTGGATGTTTTAAATGTACACCCCTCCTTGTTGCCTGCATGGAGAGGGGCGTCACCCATACAGTCAGCAATACTTAGTGGCGATAAAGTCACAGGCGTATCTATTATGAGGATGACAAAAGATATTGACCAAGGACCTATTTTTTTGTCGGAGAAAATAAATATCGACAAAAACGATACAACAAAAAGCCTTTCTGAGAAGTTGTCACTGTTATCAGGGAAAATAATCAAAAAATCTTTAGGGCAAATACTGTCAGGTAAAATTCAGGCTCAGGAGCAAGATCATCAAAAAGCAACCTTTTCAACAAAGATCCAAAAATCTGATGGCAGAATAGCATGGGAAGATTCAGCAGAATCTATAGACAGGAAAGTCAAGGCATACAATCCTTGGCCCATAGCATTCACATACCTCGGAGAGGAATACCTTAGGATTTGGGACACAGATTTATCCTCAGACATCAGCATTCATGACACACCAGGCGCAGTTGTAGGGCAAAATAAAAAAGGTGTTTTGGTTTCAACAGGCAGTGGAACCCTCCTAATAAAAAAAATTCAACTGGCCGGAAAAGATTCGATAGATGCCTCATCTTTTGCAAGAGGCATTAATCTGAAAGGCAAAAGGTTTTATTAAGCATGCTTACTTTTAGAAATTTTTTTCAGATTAGCATCACTTATATAGCTCTAATGAGCGGCGTTGTCCTAAAGGCAGAGGGAAGCGGCTCATCGTATATAGATAATGGGGTTTATTATAGCGATATAGAAATACTAATAAACTTTGAAAACGAACAAATTAAAGCACTTGAATCAGGCATCGTTTTTAACTTAGAGCTTAATCTTAAAATCGTCGATATTAGAAACTGGCGCTTAGACAGAGATATTGGAGAGATAACCCAAATCTACTCAATAGAATATAGCGCCTTTACTCGTCGTTACACAGTTACAAATAAAAACACAGGGAGACAAGCTTCTATGGCTATGATTCAAGAGGTGAGCGAGTACTTAAGAACAATAAAAAAATTACCACTCGTTGACGATTCATTGTTAGATCTTGATGCTAATTACACCGTAATTTTAGATTCTAG
>CAYFJE010000111.1:0-2872 GCA_964343345.1 uncultured bacterium | reverse complement strand
GAAATTCATAATATTTTTCAGGTTTGTGAGATTTGATTTTTTCTTCCCTTTCAAGCACAAAGCCCAATGTCGGGGTTTGAACTCTACCCATACTGAGCCCCTTTTTTTTATATTTTTTCAAAGCATTTTGTAGGTACTTGGAGCAACCAAAACCAACGAGTCTGTCTACATATGTTCGAACTAGAGCACTGTTTACCATATTTGAATCAATGGAGCCATTGCGGTCAGCTTTTTCCAATGCTTTTTGAATTGCATTTTTAGTTATTTCTTGAAAAACCATTCTTTTTACGGGAACTGTTTTTTCAAAAAGTTCAGCAAGTCTAAACGCTATAAGTTCACCTTCTCTATCTGGGTCAGTTGCAGCATACACCATCCCTATTTTTTTTGTCTTTATTGTTTTTTTTGACTTGGTTACAAATTCTTTTGCTTTCTTGTCAATAAAGACCCATTTTGGTCTTGGGAGATTGTCACCATCCGACCTAGTTAAATCAGATTTTTCATCAATTTTTTGAATATGTCCGTAACAGGAGGTTACTAAGTAATCTGAACCCAGGTATTTTTGGATAGTTTTAGCTTTTGCTCCTGATTCAACTATGACAAGATTCATTTTTTGTTTTTAGCCTCCTCCGCTTTGACTTTTTTCCAAATTTTCAAAACCTCTTCAGAATTTTTAACTTTTTCATTTCCAAAGACATGTGGATGTCTATCATAATATTTCTTGTAAAGTCTTGAAAGTTGTGTCTTGATCTTTACACCTTCTTCTTCAAGACATATCAGCAACATCAAAGAATTGAAAAAAACATCTAGAGCCTCTTCTACTTTTTCATCCTTTGTTTTTGCCTGCCTTAACTCCCCCAGCTCACCTTCAAGATATCCAACATAACTGTTAAAAACCTGCTCTTGATCCCATGGACATCCATCCGGGCTACGTAAGTAACGGAACAATTCATATACAGAATCAAAAGGTTTTTTGTTATTAAATTTAACTTTATTCATACACACATGCATTATTTATTTTAGAGTTAGAAAGCAAAAAAAGATGAAACAAATCAAAAAATCGAAATTTTTCCAAGCGTCACTTTTTTTAATTTTTGTTTCTTTCTTATATATTCCTGATTGGGGTGGGTCTTTTCTTTTGGGGAAGATCCCAGAAGGTTTTTCAAAAAAAGAAAATTTAAAAATAAAAGGGAATCCACTCAAAGGTTTTTTGGTTTCAGGAAGTATTTTCTTTAATGAAATTGAATTCTCGTTTACCGATCCAATTATTTTATCGAAGCCATTTATGAAGATTCCGGAATCTCTAAACGTTTCAAACTGCACCATTAAAACAAATGCAGATTTTCTAGGATTCAAAATACAAGCAGGTCATTTTTTTTCTCCAAAATTAAAAATGACAAACACATGCAAAATCCAAATTACATTGAATGAAGAACTCAAAGAACAATTAAAAGTCAATCAACTTGTAGCAAGTGTTAGTGGAGAGTGGGACCTTTTGGGCAGAGATGGTCACATGGTAATCAAGCTCAACCAAAAAGATCAGCTAGAAGCCTGGTTCGAGGACTCAAAGGCAACGGGCATTAAAGGAATGATAGACAAAAGAAGCAAATGGTGGGGTCTTTTGGGGAGCTATCCAGGGCCCGGAAATCTTTCTATCGATTGGAAGAAGGGTGTTGGAAGTTTTGTTTTAGAGGATTTAACTTTTTCTAAAATTTCAGAATTAAAAATCATAGGCTCAATTTATGAGGATGGGGATTGGTCAGCAATCGTTCCACTTGATTCCAATGGCATGGTTGGGTTAAAGTCAGACAACAACGAACTAAGCGGTAGTTGGGAGGGCCTAGGTTGGGATTTTGTTTCCAGTGAGGCAGCTTCTTTTTTAGACATTTTTCTTGGAAATAATGGCGAATTTTCATTTCAAAACAATGTTCTCAAATTAAAACCCGAGGAAGGGGAGTATTTCCACGAAATACAGTTAAATGAAAACATTTCAGGATTTTTAATGAATAGAAATAACCAGGTTTTTGAAAACTTTTCCTGGGATTTAAAAACAACCGGAGAGGTTTCTGTGTTTTTTGAAAACTTTTCCTGGCTATTGCCAAAACCCGCACCTTGGTGGCCAAGAGGTGTTTTTGATGGTTTTTTGAAACTAGATCCAAACAACAGGTTGAATGGAGATGTTCAAATTTTAGGACCTGCTTCGATGATGTTGATGGGTAAAGATTCGACATTAGATTTGTTCAAGATATCTTTCAAAGAAGAAGAACAAGATTACTACAATGGCGACACCTTGCTTTTAAGGCTTTCTGACCCGGAACTAGTTTTGGTTTCTTCTGATTTTTTCTTTTCTAAAGAAGGAGGGATTAGCGCAAAAGGGAAAGTCGCTACAACCTCAGATTCAATCATTGCATTTTTTGGGCAAGACGTCATTGGACTTATATCTCTTTTTGCAGGGCCTGATTACAAAAATCAAATTTTTCAAATTCCAGTAGAGGTGTCTGGGGAGGCTAAAGATCCAAAAATTTCCATGTCAGGAATGCCGTTAAGATGGGAATATTGTCCCAACTTGCAGACAATCGATTGTTTAGAAAAGAGAGCAAAACAAAACCCAAATTAAAGAATCATGTACATAATAAATATATATGCCTAAAAGAAAGACGAGTAAAAAAAGATTAAAAAAACACAAAAAACCCTTTTTGATGATTCTGTTTTTAATTTTCATCATTGGTTGGTTTTTTCTTCCCCACATTTTTGCAAGAGGGGTAGATATTGGCGGTTTTAGGTACGAATCTGCTGATGGAAATTTTGTCATGGGTTCAACTTTAAACAATGCCATTTATAGAAGCAACAACATCGAAGTTTCTCTTCCAAGAGT
>CAYFJE010000110.1:0-2905 GCA_964343345.1 uncultured bacterium | reverse complement strand
GAAGTTCTTTTCTCTAAAAATGAGATTCAAAATAAAGTTAAAGAAATAGCAAAAAAAATAGATGCTGATTACCAGGGAAAAGAAATCTGCTTCATAATTGTCCTTAAAGGAAGCTTCATCTTCGCTTCTGACTTAATCAAAAAAATAAAAACAAACTGCGAAATAGATTTTTTGGCAATCTCATCTTTCGAAGGAACCAGTTCCGCAGGACAAGTTCAAATAAAAAAAGATCTTGACTTATCAGTTGAAAGCAAACATGTCATAATCATTGAAAATATAGTTGATACCGGTTTGACTTTAAATTACTTAAAAAAAATTATTCTTGCCAGAAACCCCGCTTCAGTGAAAATAGCATCTCTCCTAGAAAGGAAAGACAGAAGAATAAAAGATGTTACAATTGATTACTGCGGGTTCCAAATAAAAGATGATTATCTTGTAGGGTACGGACTCGATATAAATCAAAAGTTTAGAAACCTAGAAGAAATAAAAACAATTCAAAAAGTGAGGAAATGAAATGGAAAAAAAACCCACAAAAGAGCAACTAGAAATTTTAACAGTTTCAGAACTGAAAAAAATTGCAGAAAGCCAGGGCTTAGAGCATGAAGATAAACCAACAAAAACTAATTTAATTGAGGCGATATTACAAGATGAAAAAGTGAAAAAAAACGAAAAGAGAGAGGATAAAAAGCTAGAAAAATTGAAAAACAGAAAAGGAATTGTAGATCTCACTGACAGGCATGGTTTCATAAGGGTCAACAGGTGGAATCAAAGTAGTGATGATGTTTTTATACCCCAGCTTATCAAAAACAAATTCAAACTAAAAACTGGAGATGTTGTTGAAGTCAAAATAATTCCTCCAAGAAAAACCAGGAAAGAAAAACATGCTGCTGTAATAGATGTTGTTTCTATAAACGAATCTAAACCAAGAGATTACATTTCTAAAAGAAAAGTATTTGAAAAACTAACACCAATATACCCAAATGAAAGAATAAGACTTGAAACAACACCCTTAAAAACAACAGCAAGAATCATTGACATCATAGCTCCAATAGGACTTGGACAAAGAGCGCTAATTGTCTCTCCTCCAAAAGCCGGAAAAACAACAATCCTGAAAGATATAGCTGATTCAATTTCACAAAATCACCCAAAAGCTAAACTTTTTGCATTGCTTATAGACGAAAGACCGGAAGAAGTTACAGATTTTGAAAGATCTATAGAAGGAGAAGTGATATCAAGCACTTTTGATGAAAGACCTGAAAATCATACACACGTTGCTGAATTAGTTATAGAGCATGCAAAAAACTTAGCAGAGCAAGATAAAGATGTTGTAATACTTCTAGATTCGATAACAAGGCTTGCTAGAGCATATAACCTAACGGTAAACTCAAGCGGAAGAACTCTATCAGGAGGACTTGATCCTGCAAGCTTATATAAACCTAAGAGATTTTTTGGTTCAGCAAGGAACATAGAAAACGGAGGTTCGTTAACAATCATTGCTACAGCTCTTGTTGATACAGGGTCAAAACTAGATGACATAATATATGAAGAATTTAAGGGAACAGGGAATCTTGAAGTCCATCTTGACAGAGGCCTTGCAAATAGAAGACTCTATCCAGCGGTAGATATAAACAAATCCTCAACAAGGCATGAAGAGCTTCTGTACCAAGAAGATGAGCTTAGAAAAATATGGAAACTTAGGAGAATGCTGTCTTCTTTAGATACAGTAGAAAGCCTCGAAGTAATGCTTAATGGTATAAACAGCCATAAAACAAACATAGAGTTTTTAGAAGGGGAAGAACTCAATAGAAATACTGGTAATATAACTTTTTAATGGATGATAGAGAAAAAATCCGTAATCACGTTTCGATTGTGGAAGTCATAAGTGAATACACAAAATTAAAAAGATCTGGAACAGATAGTTGGACAGGCCTTTGTCCTTTTCATAACGACAAAAGACCTTCATTTCATGTAAGTGAAGGAAAAGGTCTCTATCACTGTTTTTCATGTAAGGCAAGCGGAGATTTGTTTAAATTCATTCAAGAAAAACAAAACTTAGATTTCAACGAAGCACTAAAGTACCTTGCCGAAAAATACAACATAGAGCTAACATACAAAAAACAAAACTCAATAGAAAAGTCACATTATCAGATTCTTGAAGACTTAAATAATTGGCTTGTAAAAATATTTAGAGATTCAGATTACGGAAAGTCTTTTAGAGACTATATGGGAAAAAGAGGGTTTGAAACAGAATGGTGCGTTGATCGTGGAATTGGAGCATTTCCTCCACAAGGAAAATTACTTACAAACTATATCCTTAAGAAAAAAAATATAGAAAAAAAAACCTTTATTGAACTAGGGGTAATAAAAAAAGCTGATCCAGGAAAAAAATGGCAAAAAGATTGGGAATATTTCGCTGGAAGAGTGTCTTTTCCAATAAGAGATTCTCTTGGAAGAATTAGAGGTTGGTCGGCTAGAACATTAGACAAAAAAGATCCTAGAAAATATATAAACTCACCTAACTCATCTATCTTCAAGAAAAGCGAACTTTTATACAACTGGCATAATGCACGAAAAGGGAAAGGCCCTTTAATATTATGCGAAGGACAAGCTGATGTTTTAAGATTTGAAAAAGAAGGTATAGAGGGTGCTGTTGCTCCACTAGGAACAGCTTTTACAGAAGAGCAAGCATTCATGGTAAAAAAAATTAAAAACAAAGCAATAATAGCGATGGATGGAGACGAGAAAGGTTTGGAAGCGGCAGGAAGAGCGATTGGAACTTTTTTAAAAGCAGGAATTGAACCGTCAATTGTAGTCCCCCCAAAAAACAAAGATCCTGACGAATGGTTGAAAAAAGAAGGAAAAAAAGGATGGGAAAATTCAAAAAAAGAAAATGCTCTAGATTTCA
>CAYFJE010000109.1:0-2921 GCA_964343345.1 uncultured bacterium | reverse complement strand
AGAACTCCTTGGAGAAGTAGGAGATAGTTCCAAATTGCAAGAGTTAATTGAAATTATAGAAAGTGGAGGGGTTGTTTCAGGGAAGAAAATGATTATTTTTACACAATGGACGAGAATGGGGAAGATAATTTCTAATTTCTTGAGTCGAAAAAATTTAAATTCAGTTTTTTATCATGGAGGATTGAATCAAGGAAAAAGAGATGAAGCCATCAAAGAATTTAAAAGTAACAATAAGTGCAATATCTTTATAGCAACAGATGCAGCATCTCATGGTTTAAATCTCCAATTCGTTAATTTTGTTGTGAATTTTGAACTTTTATATAATCCTGCAAAAATGGCTCAAAGGGTTGCAAGAGCTCATCGAATTGGAGGTAAGGATTCTGTTCTTGCAATACATCTAGTTTCTGAGAATACCTTGGAAGAAAGAATATTAAGGATACTTAAAAAGAAAAAGGATTTATTTAACAGGGTTTTAGAAAGTAAAGACTTTTCTGAAAAAGCTTCTCATTCTATTTTTTCAAAAAAAGAATTAATAGACTTCTTGCTTTCTTGATTTTTTTATTGATTATATATATATAATCAGTTTGTTTAATTAATACCAAGTTTTAATCACGGAGGACTTATGAAAAATATTTTTTTGATTGCTATTTTATTTAAAAGTTTTACCTTACAGGCAGGGCCTGTTTGGGATTGGAAAACTGGAAGTTGGGTTACACCAAAGCCTCCAGTTGTTGAAAAAGCACCGGTTGACCCTATTGACCAGGCTACTAAAGGTCTTGAAAAAAGGGAAGGGTGGCTTAATCTTTATGTTGGAAGCGATGACAAGAGGGGTCAATTCATGATGGAAATTCCTGCTTCTGAACTTAATCATCCGATGGTGATGATAATGTTGACTTCACATGCTGATGCACAACGTTCACTTTTACATATGCCAAGTGGAGACTTGTCTTTTGAATTCAGGATGAATCCTGATGGGAAAAGGTTAGATGTTGTTGAGCCCAACTGGGGTGCAAGATGGGATCCTGATGGAGAGTTGGCGAATGCAAACGAGTTGGGTGTTTCTGATGGTACAAGAATCATGGCTATGATGCCTGCTGCAACAAGAGAGAAGGATGGAGAGGTGACTCACTATCTTTTGGATGTCAGCGATTGGGTCAATAGTGGCTTTGGTTCATATCGTGGGTACAACAGGGATTTAAGTTATGTCAATAGGTCAGATGTTTATCCAACCAATATGGAGTTTGATATTGTTTTCAATACGGGTTCTAGTGAGTCAGGTACGCATTTTTCAATCCAAAGGCTTCCCGATGAACTTATGACAACAAGAACATCAGATCAAAGAATAGGTTATTTTGACACTCATTATTACGACATGGATGTAAATCCTGAGCAGACTGATGGCGGAATAGTTAGGCTTGCAAATAAATGGAGACTTGAACCGAAAGACCCTGATGCTGAAATGCTTGAGCCAATCAAACCAATTACATATTATGTTGATCCAACGGTTCCTGAAACATGGAGACCTTATGTTGCCATTGGTATTGAAAGGTGGAACAAATCATTTGAAGCTGCTGGTTGGAAGGGTGCTGTAAAGGCAGTTCTTCCCGGAGATGAAAATTGGCCTGAGGATTATTCTGCAGGGGATTCAAGATATTCAAGTGTCTCATGGGCTCCAAGCCTTGCAAGCACATTTGCTATTGGTCCTTCGAATGTTGATCCAAGAACTGGAGAAATTCTCAATGCTGATATCGTTTTTACAGCCTCATGGATAAAAGCCTGGACAGGAGATGCTGAAGTTACGGCTCATCCTTTATTCAACTTGCCTCACTATGAGGAAATATTGAAAATTGGACAAGAAGGAAAATTCAAGGAATTTGAAGCAAGCTTATATGGTTATGGCAATCTTCCTGAAGGTTTTGATATGGAAAGATATTGCGCTATGTTAAGTCCAGTTGCTGGTGGTAATTTCTCTCCAATTGTTTTGAGAAATGCTTTGGTTGCTGATGGAGTTATTGGTGCTGATGATCCAATTCCTCACAGTTTTATAACTGAGGCTTTGATTGAGGTAACTATGCATGAGGTGGGTCATACTATAGGGTTAAGGCATAATTTCAAATCCAGTCATGGTATCCCTTGGGAAGAAATAAACAACAAGGAATACACTTCAGAACATGGGCTTATGTCTTCGGTTATGGATTATGCAGAATCGAATGTTTCTTCTGACAGAGAAAACCAAGGACATTATTCTTCACCGGTTACTGGAGATTATGACGATTGGGCAGTTCAATATGGTTATACATACTTGCCAGACGAGGTAAGTGGTGAGCAGCATCAATGGTTAAAGGAGTTGGCTTCTGACAATGCACATCCTCATCATCATTTTGCAACTGACCAAGATTCAGCAACAGCTTTTGGATGGGACCCTTACACAAATTACTGGGACCTATCAGACCCTCTTTCATTCTTTGAAGACAGAATCAAACTTGCCAAGAGTTTGATTTCTGATATAGAGGAGAGAGTTGTTTCAGAAGGTGAAGAATGGACTGATTTAAGAGGTGGTGTAAGTCAGATTCTTTATGAAATGTCACGAGGAGGCCCTTTTGCTGCTAAATATCTTGGTGGTCACGATATGAGCAGAGCACATAAGGGTGATCCTGGAGCCCCTGCACCAATATCTTTCATTTCATATTCAGAGCAAGAGAGAGCTTTAGATCTTCTCATTGAGTCTTTGACAGTGGATACTGCTATGCTCGTTGATTTTTATCCATACATGGTTAATTCATTCAGGTCTTATGGCTTGGGAGGAAGGAGTTTTATGCAGGATCTTAATACTGATATCCACAGCACTGTTGCTTCTAGGAAGATGATGACCTTGATGTATCTTTTTGATAGTGCTAGATTGGTGAGAATGAGAGATGCAG
>CAYFJE010000108.1:0-2929 GCA_964343345.1 uncultured bacterium | reverse complement strand
TAAAAATCGTACTGCATTTTCAAGAGTGATATACATTGCGCCTTTGAAAAGATATGATTTTTCATTCAGTGTTAGCCATTCTTCTGTTGCCGAAAGATATCCCTCAGTTACCGCTTCAAACAACGCTTTGTCAATCTTGACTTTGTTTATAGATTTTGAATCCTCTTTTGATTTTGAGCACATTGATCTAATCATGTCACCGTAATCAAGAAAAGTGAACCCTGGCATTGCTGTGTCAAGATCGATAATCGCCTTTACATTATGGTTTTTATCGAAGAGGATGTTGCTTATCTTTGTGTCATAATGGACTATCCTCTTTTCACAATTTTTCATTTCTTGAGAAAGGAACCCCCAAAGGCTTTTTTCTTTCAGCACTTCATTTACCTCTTTATGGATTTTTTCCATCCTTCCTATCACGTCTTTTTTTGCTGCATTTTCAAGTTGAGAGAATCTTGAATCAATGTCATGAAAGTTTGGTATTGTTTCTTTTATTTGATCCAGATTCATATCAAGGAACGCTTCTTGGAATTTTCCAAAGGCAAAAGCCGCCTTAAAGGCCATATCTTCATTTTTTGGCTTCAAAAAGCTTTTGCTGGGGATGTACTCGAAGGATCTCATAGCGATGTGCTCCTTATGAGGTTTGAGAGGGCTATGGGTATAGGGCGTTCTTTTAGCTTTTCCATCAGGCCATTTAAGTATATGTTCCCAATGTTTTAATAACTTCGGTATTTTAATGTTGTTGCTTTTGTCTTTTAGGTGTTTTTGAAGCCTTATGTAATTCTCATTTAAGGTTTTGGGATTCTTGAAGATGTCTGTATTTATTTCCTGCACAACGTATTTAGCTTTCACATACATAACAGTTTTATTGATCAAGCCTAAGCGTGGATCAGGATATTTCATTTTCCATTTTGACAAACTCATTTTATGAGCAGCAACTAACTCAAAATCATCAACAGGAAGAACTTGGGCTGCTTTTCTGCACCAAACGAAAAAGGGCAGGGCAGGAAATGACCAGTCTCCTGGATAATTCCTCTGCACATCATAGAAAGATTTGGCCCTTTTCAACTGGGGTATTTCCCCTCTTTGAATTTTTTTGAAATTTTTTTTCTCACATGTTCAAGATCTTCTTTATATGTGACACCACACCATTCCTCGTTTGAGTGAAGCGCTTTTATTTGGAGGTTTTCTTTCTTTATTTTTTTCTCAATGAATTCTGGAAGGAGAAATTCGGAATTGTCATCTTCCAGTTGGTCAAGGAATTTCTTATAGCTTTCCGAAAGTCCCTCAAAAACATTTGGCTGGAATCCCCAAAGGTTCATCGATACAGGGGTTTTTTTTTCCGAAGGGCCTTTCAATCCGTGGGTTTCTTTTATTGTGGTTAGGTTGTTTTTTTCGTTTATTTCGCAAATTCCTCTCGAAACCGCTCCATATGTTGATAAGGTTTTTTTTAATGGGAAAGTCACTATTGCAGATTGTTCATTTTCTTTCAGGAAATTGACAAGCATATTGATTGATTTGGGACCATAGTAATCATCTGCATTTGCAACAATAAAAGGTTCATTGATATGGTCTTTTGCACATAAGACTGCTTGACCGGTACCTAATGGTTTTACTCGATTCTTTATCGGATTTTTTTGGATTACAAATTCTGTTTGTATTTTTTCAGAAATCTTTTTGAATTTTTCTCTTATTATTTTCTCGTTTTCCTCTTTAATGATGAAGAGGATTTTGGTACAACCATATTTGAGCCCATCATAGGCTGTCAATTCGGCCAAAGATTCTCCATTTGGGCCAATTTCTTCAATTTGTTTGAGTCCTCCATACCTAGTTCCCATCCCAGCAGCAAGAATTAATAGCGATATTTGTTTATCCATGATTCAAATTAACACATATAGTAATACGATTTACATATATGAATCTCGAAGAAAAGTTGAAAAGTGTCGGTTTGAAGCTTGAAGAGTACGAAAATGCAAAAAAAATCGTAGGAAGAGATTTAAACGACATTGAAGTTGGAATATTGAGTACTGTATGGAGTGAGCACTGTTCTTACAAGTCGTCAAAGATACATTTGAAAAGGCTGCCCACAACTGGACCTCAGGTTGCCCAGGGTCCAGGAGAAAATGCTGGAGCGGTAAGGCTTGGAGAAGGGTGGGTTGCTGTCTTTAAGATGGAAAGTCACAACCATCCTTCTGCAATTGCACCGAAGCAGGGTGCTGCAACTGGTGTTGGAGGGATAATAAGAGACGTTCTTTCGATTGGGGCTCCAGCATCAGCCGTTCTTGATATTTTGATGTTTCCTGAGCCACAATTCAAGAAGACTCCTTGGTATTTAAATGGTGTTGTTGATGGGGTGGGAAGTTACGGAAATTGCGTTGGCGTTCCGAACCTTGGTGGGCAGACAAGCTTCTATCCAGGATATGAAGGAAACCCACTTGTAAATGCAATGTGTGTTGGTTTATGTAAAGAAAAAGATATGAAAAAAGCTGTTGCGAGTGGTGTTGGTAATAGTCTTGTTTTGATTGGTGCTCCAACTGGAAGAGATGGCATTCATGGTGCAACTTTTGCATCTATGGATCTAGATGAAGATTCTGGAGACGATTTGCCAGCAGTTCAGGTCGGTGATCCCTTTAGAGAGAAGTTGTTGATTGAAGCAACTTCTGAAATATTGGAAAAATGTGAAATTGTAGGTTTGCAAGATTTAGGGGCTGGTGGCATTACAGGATCTTCTGCAGAGATGGCGGATGCTGCAGGCCTTGGTGTGATTGTTCATTTAGACAAAGTCCCACAAAGAGAAAAAGATATGCGGGATTACGATATTGCATTATCTGAAAGTCAAGAGAGAGCCTTGATTTGCGCTCCAGCTTCAAGTATCCGGGAAATTATAAAAATTGCAGAAAAATGGGATTTGCGAGCCGCTGAAGTTGGTGTT
>CAYFJE010000107.1:0-3005 GCA_964343345.1 uncultured bacterium | reverse complement strand
TTTGCGAGTTTAGGTGTTTCCAATTCATCCATTTTTGTAAATTTGAAACTGGATTTTCATATAGATTTTCGATTCTTGACCAAAAACCTAACTCCCCCGAGTTTGCAAAGGAAGGCACTTCGTAACCATCCCGAATGTCTAGAATGATTGCCAAAATCGCCAAAGGCTCACCATGGGCTATAACAGCCCCATTCTGTATCAGGAGGGCACTTGGAAGGCTTTTTTTCCAACTCTTAACCCATGTTTCAAGATTAACGTCTGGCTGTGAAAACAATATTGGATATCTTGGCTCTATCCTCTTGCCAAGCTCCCTATTGCTGCCCCAGTTTCCTTCTTGGGTGATTGAAAAAACTTTAACAAAATCTTGAACAGCATGAAGTTCACGAAGATTTCTTTCCCTCGTTTTTGCCGCAGTGTTGTCAAGGGGATGAAATAAGAAAATTACAGAAAAATCTTTCACATCCTGAAAAGAATATTCACGCCATTCATAATCGAAGGTTTTAAAATCAGGGAGTTTCATATCTCCAGGTTCCGGATTTTCCCATTTTGTATTGAAGCCAACACCTTGGCCAAAGAAGAAATAGACCAAAACAAACAAAAATTTCATGAAGATCTTGAGGCAGGATGGAGTTTAAGGCTTAAGATTAATTCAGAAACTCCCCAAAAAAGACAACTACTAAGAGTTAACCAGAGTATCCGTTCGTCATCTGCAAGAAAGGCATTAAAGTAATTTGTTTTCATGTAAACAAGAAAAAGAATCCCCAAAGAGCATGCAAGCAGCCCTGTCGAAGGTTTTTTATCTCTTTCACGGGTTCTTGAAATTGCCAAAATTGCTAAAGGGCTTGCTGCAAGCAGACCCATGAAAGAGTTTTCACTAAGGATATAACTTATTACATAAACCAAGCCTAGAAAAAAAAGAAGATCTATCCCAAGCTTGAACCAGTTTGCTTCAATACATGATGAAACAAGCATAAAGAAAACCCCCAAGACAAGGAACAGGTGTGTTTTTTCATCAAACTCACCCCAAGATGCAATTTGTAAAGATCGCAGAAACATAGCTACAGCAACCCAAAACAGAGATAGGGGAGGAATTTTGATATTGAAAAGATAAAAAAAGAGAAGAAATCCAATCCAAAAAGGAAACCCAAGTTCCACTATTCCCCAAGAGATGAAAAAAATAGTAATAATTTTTAACTGTTCAACTCCAAGAAATTTATTTTTCATAAACCGTAGTCAAGTCTCCAGCCTTTGTCTTTTTTTTGTTTTTTCACATTTTTAAAGAGAATTCCAAGAATACGAGAAGCTTCCTCTATAGATATTTCATCCAGCCCTTTTTTTGTTTTCGTAATCTTTTCTACAACCTCCTCTGCTGCAACATCGAAATTTTGGGATATTTTTTTAATCGCATTGATTTGTCGAGGTGTCGGTTTTGTTTCTTTTCCAGGTATGTCAGGCAGGGCAAGGAGGCTCTTGATGAGCTTCGCAGCTTTGCCTATTTCAAGAGTTTCGAGGCTTTTGGGAACAAGGCGATCTGCCCCATCTTTTTTTTCTTGAAGGCTCGATATAAATGAAATCTGCTTTTTCGTTGCTGTTCGCTGCACGCTTCCCCATGCAGAGAACCCTTCATCTTCCAATGCAACTTCAATTATCTCCGTTGCAGTTTTTTTTGGTATGACCCTAAGGTCAGCTGTTAATCCCGTTTTCTTCTCAAAACATTCAAAAAGTTTTTTCAGATGTTTTTTCAAGTTTAACTTTTCTCCGTGTTTAAGTTCAACGATTTTGTCAGAATCTGAAAGGATTTTTTTCCAGAATTTTTTATCTTGAACAGCATAAGCGAATATTTTTGTTTTAAGAAATTCCGCTTGAAGAAGCGAAATTTGATTACCCATCTGATTTTTTCTATTTTGAAAATAGTTTCTTACAGCTCCCCAAATCGGCTCTGCCGGAGACTGACCTCTTTCAATTCGGTCCAGTTCGTCCTCAAAACTTTGAGTGAATCCCGGATTAAAAAGATGACCCAAAGTTTCATTTCCCCACCATGCTGCTACATCCATGACGGGATTTGCAATGCTTTCTGGAAAAATATTCCCCTTTACAACTTTTACATATTCTCTTTGAGCGAGTTTTTCAACAGTTGAAACATATGTAGAAGGTCGTCCTATGCCGGTGTCTTTCATTTTCTGTATAAGCGTATATTGTTTGTACCTCGCTGGAGGTTTGGTTTCTTTTGCTAATAGGCCATAGGGTTCGGACATTGATAGTTTTTCAAAATTTTCCCCTTTCGAAAAAGACGGAATTTTTTCTTCTGATTTTCCATAAATCTTTTGATATCCAGCAAATGTTACATATGTTTGCACTGCTGCAAAATCAACTTCATCACCAAGAGAGGCAACCAATGTGAGTGTTTTGTTTTTCGAGGCAGCCATCTGGCTGGCTAAAGTTCTTTTCAAAATTATTTCATAAATTCTTTTGCTTGTTTGTTCGACCCCAGAACTCTGGAGAGTTGTTGTCCTTATTGCTTCATGGGCATCTTGAATTTTGGCTTTATCTTTTTTCTTAATTTTCGAGGTTTTATTCGATAAGTAGTTTTTCCCAAATTTCTGTTCAACCTCTTTTGCAATCAATGATTCAAACGAAGGGTTGATACGTGTTGAATCCGTTCTCATGTATGTTATTTTTCCTGACTGATACAGTTTTTGAGCTCCAGTCATTGCAGCTTTTGGAGAAATTCCCTGATTTCCAGCAGCTTGAATAAAGGTATCGGTCGAAAAAGGGTTCGGAGGATTTGATTTACCGTCTCTTGTTTTTACTGTCTTTAACACTAGTGTTTTTTGAGTTTTAAGCAAGTTTTGAATCCCTTTAACTTCTTCCAGGTCTTTTGTCTGGTGTTTGTTTTTCTTGTAAGGATTTTTAAAAATGGCCTTAAAGGTGAAGCCATGTGCCATGATATGAAATTCATAATATTTTTCAGGTTTGTGAGATTTGATTTTTTCTTCCCTTTCAAG
>CAYFJE010000106.1:0-3012 GCA_964343345.1 uncultured bacterium | reverse complement strand
GACCTCCTATAAGACCAGATAAAATATCGCCGCTTCCTCCAGTTGCTAAATTCTTATTTCCAGAATCAATGAAAAAAATTGGATTATTTCCTTCTGATATTAAGGTTGGGGATCCTTTCAACAATGTTGTTGTTCCTGACATTTGTGATATTGCTTTTACCCCTCCAAGTCTGTCTTCTTCAAGTTTTTTTATATTTCCACAAAGCAGATTTGCAGCTTCGGAGTGATGAGGAGTAATAACTCTTTTTCCAATGTCTGAACCCATGCTCTTCAACCTTTTTTCAGGATTTTCTTTACCTGAAAAAGCATTTAACCCATCAGCATCGATTACCGTTGGACATTTTAGTTTTTTCAGTTGTGATTTTATTGTTTTTATTGTTTTTGAACTTCTCCCCAGTCCAGGGCCTATGGTCCAAGCATCTATCTTTTTTATTTCATTTGCCAACTTTTTTTCCTGAATTATTTCTGGAGGTATGTCATTCGATTCACCTATCCAATGGATAACTCCGGCACCACTTCTTAGAGCACCTTCCATTGCAAGTCTCGCCGCTCCTGGGTACTTGTTGCTTCCAGCCCAAATTCCCAACCTTCCTGCAGTCCCTTTATGTCCATCAATTGGGAAATTGACTAACATTTCCTTGATTGATTCTCTATTTGGCATATAACCCATTGGCTTAAAGTCTAATTTGCTCGGTATACCTATATATGCGATACATATCTCTCCGGAGTATTTTCTTCCAGGATTCAATAGAAGGCCCGGTTTTAAATATGCAAAAGTGACAGTTAATTCAGCCTTGAAAGCGATACCTTTTTTCGAACCATCATCCATATCTATTCCGCTTGGAGCATCCAAAGACATCCTTCCTTTGAAAATGGCTTTATTTGCTGCAGATATCCATTCTGAAGTAGGTTTTCTTGGGGCCCCTTTTGCCCCTGTGCCTAAGAGGCAATCAACGATAACTCCATTTTTGTCTCCTAATTTTTCAGGTGTTTTTTTTGACCATCTTGCTCCTTCTTTCTTGGCGAGCCTCCATTGGATTTTTCCAACTTCTTCAAGATCATCTTTGTTGCCATACATCGTTACATTAAGGCCATGAGCGGCTGCCCATCTCCCCATAACAATTCCATCAGCACCGTTATGGCCTTTTCCAATCATCAGGTGTATCGGGCTGTCGTCCCATTTTTCAAGATAGAACTCAAAGGCTGACCTTCCCGCATTTTCCATAAGTGTCAAAAGCGGGAGATCTTCAACTATTGTTCTTTTATCTAACTCTCGCATTTGAGCAATACTGAGAATTGGTAGATGAGAAGCCATATTATTAATTTTAGATACTAATTCGAATCTAGAATCACTAATATGAGCAAATACGAGACTTTGATAGTAGAAAAAAAGGAAAAATGGGCAGAAATAACAATCAATAGGCCCGATGTCCTGAATGCAATCAACGACAATGTTGTTGAAGATATGCATTCTGCATTGGATAAATTGAAGGCAGATGGTGACGTCATGGGTTTGATTGTTTCTGGTTCTGGAGACAAAGCTTTTGTTGCTGGTGCCGATGTGGAGGCATTGCTGAAAAGGGGAAGAGAGGATGCCTTAAAGGGAATCAATTCAAAACTTTTCCAAAAATTGGAAGATTTCCCTTGGCCTGTAATTGCCGCAATAAAAGGATATGCTTTGGGGGGTGGATGTGAATTGACACTTGCTTGTGACATAAGGATTGGTGGTGAAAGTACGCAGATGGGACAACCTGAAGGAAGGTTAGGAATCATCGCAGCTGCTGGAGGCACTCACAGATTGCCAAGGATAGTTGGAACCGGTATAGCAAGGGAAATGCTTTTCACGGGGAAGATTATCGATGCTGAAGAGGCTTACAGGATAGGTTTGCTGAATCATATTGTTCCGGATGGAGAAGTCATTCAGAAAGCCAGGGAAATGATGGTTCAGATATCCAAAATGGCTCCAGAGGCCTTGAAGCTTGCAAAGAAGGCCTTGAACAAAGCTGTTACAACTGCACATGACCATTCGGCAATCGAAAATGAATACCAAGCGATACTTTTTGAATCCGAAGACAAGAAGCAGAGGATGACGAAATTTCTTGAGAGAAAAAAGAAAAAATGAACGCTATAGATATCCATATCCACATGCAACCGAGAGAAATGATGTCTCCCGGTGCAATTGAATTCATTGAAAGCGGAAGGCCAGATGCTGAAATTGTTAAAAGGTGTCTTGATTCACCAAAAGCTCTTGCCGAGCATCTAGATAGTGAACAGATTGCAAAAGTAGGGGTCATTAATTATGTGGCACCAGAAATCATGGGGTTTACTTCAGGAGTAAACAAATGGGCTTCAAAATACAAGTCAGGTGCACCTGAAAGGATAATTTCATTTGGAGGTATACATCCACCTTCTTGCAAGAATGTGAAGGATGAAATGAGGATTATTTTTGAAGACTGTGAACTTGATGCATTGAAGATACACCCTCCTCACCAAGACATGCCTGCAAATGCGTATATTGATGGATCTGTTCCTGGATTGGCGATGGTTTACGAGATGTGCCAGGAGTATTCAAAACCTGTCTTGGTCCACACCGGAACCAGTATGTTCCCCGGAGCAAGAAGTAAGTGGGGAAGACCAATGGAGCTTGATGATGTTGCAATAGATTTTCCTGATTTGAAGATAATCATGGCCCATGGAGGAAGGCCTCTCTGGACTGATGAGGCATGGTTTGTTTTCAGAAGGCATAAGAATATTTATTGGGATCTTTCTGGGATACCCCCGAAAAGGATTCTTGAATGGTATCCAAGGTTGTTTGAACTTGGGAATAAGGTTATGTTTGGAACGGATTGGCCAAGCCCCGGAGTTCCAAGCATAAGGAAGAATCTTGATGCGATTCTGAGTTTGCAGATATCACAAGAGGATAAAGACAATCTTTCGTACAAGTCCGCACAAGGAGTTTTTCATGATTAGGAAAATCACTGTTATAGGTTCTGGAACAATGGGGAATGGTAT
>CAYFJE010000105.1:0-3036 GCA_964343345.1 uncultured bacterium | reverse complement strand
TTTTAAATGGACTTATAACCCTAAGTTCAATACACTGGATTTCATGTAATCCAATTAAAAATTGACTTGCGCCCTACTCTATAGTTTTCTTCATTTACAGGTCGCCCAAAAAAAGGGCAACAATTTCCCATTCTAACACTAAAAAGGAATTAAACAAAAAGAAAATGGGTTTATTTAAATATTTGAGTAATACTTGTTTCTTCATTGATTGCCTTTATGGCATCAGCAAAAAGAGGCCCTACAGAAAGAACAGTGAGCTTTGGAAAGTTCTTCGGCCTTGGGAAAGTGTCTGTAACAACCACCCCACTGAGATTTGAATCTTGTAACCTTTCGTGAGCATTCTTTGAAAAAATACCATGACTAGCAACAGTGTAAACTTCTTTTGCACCCTTGTTCAAAAGGACATTTGCCGAATTAATCATTGTTCCGCCGGTGTCAATCTCATCATCAACAAGAATCGCTATTTTGTCTTTGACATCCCCTACTATATTTATCACCTCAGTTTTATCATCATTTCCAGTTCTTCTTTTATCTATAACAGCAAAAGAACTATTAAGCCTTTTTGCAAAACGTCTTACTCTTTGTGCACTACCCGTATCTGGAGAAACGGCAACAACCTTACTTCCGGTCATTCCAGATTCAAGAAAATATCTAGAAAGAACAGGTTCAGCAAGAAGTTGGTCACTTGGCCCATCAAAAAAACCTTGTATCTGTTCTGCATGTAAATCCATCGCAAGGATCCTGTCAACTCCTGAAGATCCGAGTAATTTTGAAACTAACTTTGCAGTTATTGGAACTCTTGGCTGATCCTTTTTATCAGTTCTTGCATAAGGGTAATAAGGCAACACAACAGTTATCCTTTTCGCACTTGCTCTTCTAAAAGCATCAACAGCAATCAGTATTTCCATAAAACGATCGTTTACTGGGGGAACACAAGTTTGAACAAAAAACACATCCTTGCCACGAACATTCTCGAGTATTCTCGCAAAAATATTATCATTTGCAAATTTAAAGATCTCGATATTCCCAAGATCAATTCCAATCTCAGAACAAATTGATTTTGCCAAATCTGGATGACCAGTTCCGGTAAAAACTTTCAAATTTTCGGAAATCACGATACCCTTATTCTAGAACTCTTAACTTAGGATTAAAACCTAAATGCAGAAAAAAGATATTGAGAACAATCGAATTTACCTATTTTCAAAAAAAACATGAATTCAAATAATCAAAATTGGAAAAATTTAATTGAAGCAATCGGTCTAGAAAGGGATGCAGAGATTGACTTTCATAGAAAAGAAATTAAAGAACTCAAGCCTGAAGAAAGAGAAAAACGAGGACGAGCAATACTAAACCTGAAAGCAAAAAATGCAGGTTTCGTTCTTGGGGAAAGGTCTTTGACTGAATTTTCTACAACAGAAAAGAAGCCGAAAGATAAAACGGATATTCGAAGAGGGGATGTTGTAAGGATATCTAAAATGAAAGACCCTGAAAAAGAAATTGCTCTTGGAACAGTGTGGTCGATGTCAAAAAAAATCTCCATAACAACAGAAACAAACATGAAAGTTGAAAAAAGAGAACTTTACAGAATTGATTTAGCTGCAAACGATATTACATACAAAAGAATGGAAAATGCAATGAATGAATTTTATGAAGATTCTCCAAACTCCCCTTCAAGAGGAAGAAGGAACAGAAACAAGATATTCAAAAAAGAAAATCGTTGGAAAAAAATGCTCAAGAATATCAAGGAACCAAAACATTTAAATAAATCCCAAATAAAAGCTTGGAAACTTGGCTTAAAAACAATGGAAATATCCTTTATTCATGGTCCACCTGGAACAGGAAAAACAACAGTTGCAACTCATATTGCAAACACAGCAGCAATGGAAAGAAAAGACAATGTTCTTATATGTGCTCCTTCAAACACAGCCGTTGACAACATAGCTTTCAAACTTCTTGAAATTAAAAATCAAAAATTTCTAAGAATTGGCCATCCTGCAAGAATGGATCCGGAATTAGAAAAATACTGCTTGGACAGATGCCTTGAAGAAACCCAAGACAAAAACATCGTCAGATTAAGAACAAAATTGAAGCTTGCAGAAAAAGAACTAAGAGAAATAAAACATCCCGGAAGAGCACTAATAAGGGGAAGAACTGATGAACAAATAATGTCAAAAAGCAATAATCGCGGATTAAACAAAGGCCAAAACAAAATAGTCCAAAATTGGGTTCTTTCAAAAAACAGAGTCAACTCAATTTACGGAGAGCTAAAAGAGCAAGAAGAAAAATTTTTGGAAAAAAAAATAAAACAAACAAAAATCATCCTTGCAACAGCAAGCACATGCGGTTCAGAAATTCTTGAAAATCACAATTTCGATCTCTGTATTCTTGACGAAGCAAGTCAAGCCCCAATACCCCTTGCTTTGATTCCTATGCTCATTTCAGGAAAAATTATTCTTATAGGAGACAACAAACAACTCTCTCCAGTTATAAAAAATAGAGAAGCAATAAAGTTTGGCCTCAAAAACACTCTCTTTGATTACCTTCAAAAAGAAAAGCCCCAAAATGGAAAAATGCTAAAAACCCAATACAGAATGAGAGAAAAAATTCTGTCTTTTCCAAACAAAAAATGGTACAACAATAAGATAAATTCTGACAAAAAGGTTTCGAATTATAAAAATTTACTCAAGAAAAAATCTCCAATTGGAAATTCAGAGATCATCGGAATTGATACTGCCGGACTCTTTAAAGAAAACCTAACAAAGGAAGATCACTCATGGAAAAATGTAAAAGAAGCCATGTATATAAAAAAAATTACAGACTACCTTCAAAAAGAAAAAATTGAACCCTCTTCGATAGGAATAATTTCCCCATACAAAGCACAAACAAAAGAAATAAAGAAAAAAATAAAAGACATAGAAGTTCATACAGTTGATGGTTTTCAAGGAAGAGAAAAAGATCTAATAATTATTTCGCTCGTTAGATCTAATAAAAACAAAAATATTGGATTTCTCTCAGAGGAAAAGAGATTAAATGTTT
>CAYFJE010000104.1:0-3050 GCA_964343345.1 uncultured bacterium | reverse complement strand
GTGTGTTCAAAAAGAAAAGGGAGACTCCAGATGATACCAATAAAAATTGATATAAGTATTTTTCTTTTTGTCATTTCATTTGCCCATGCAGCATTTTTTATATTTTTTTCCACTACCACAGGGGCAAAGGGCATTTCTTCCGGTTTTTTCAACTTCTTTTTTTTCTCCAAGAAATGATTTCATTTTATTTTTCGTATCTTTTTTGTCTTTTAGGTTGGTGCTTAATTTTGAGGCAGAGGGAGTCTCTTTTTGTTTTATTTTTGCCATGAAGACAGCTTGTACGATATCTCTTTGGATATTTTGAACAAGCACATTAAATAATTCAAAAGCTTCTTTTGCATAAACTGTTAAAGGGTCAACTCTCCCATATCCACGCATTGAAACCCCATCTCTTAAATTTGACATGTCTGTCAAGTGATTCATCCATCTTTTATCAACTGCTCGTAATGCTGCCCATTTTGATAATTGTTCCATTATCTCTTTTCCGATTTCTTCAGTCCTTTTTTCAAGAGCCTTTTTTGCTGATGATTCAATAAGGTCGGAAATGTTTTTTTCTTTATCTACCTTTTCAACAGTTTTTCCGTCAATAGGCATAATTGTTGATAAATCTTGAATAAGTCCTTTTGTGTTCCATTCTGATTTTTTCAAAGACGGAGATGCATGTGTTTCAACAGCGTTATTGATAACTTCTGAAATAAATCCATCAACTTGACCAAGGAAGCTTTTTATGTTCAAAACATTTTCTCTTTCAGAATATATAACTTTTCTTTGTTCATTTAAAACATCGTCATATTTCAATAAAGATTTTCTGACTTCATAATGATGTCCTTCTATTCTCTTTTGAACATTTTCAATCATTCGATCTAGAAGAGGGTGGAATAAAGCTTCATTTTCTGGCCATTGAAAACGGTTCATCATCTCTTCAACCCTATCAACAGCAAACCTTCTCATAATGTCATCTTCTAAACTCAGAAGGAATTCGCTTGAGCCTGGATCTCCCTGTCTTCCAGAACGTCCGATTAATTGGTTGTCTATACGTCTTGCTTCATGTCTTTCTGTTCCTAAAACTTTAAGTCCTCCGACATTGATAACTTTTTCTGATTCGTCCTTGCATATCTTTTTTGCTTTTTCAATACTTTTATTTCTGATCTTTTTATCTAGAGTCGGATCATCTGGTTTATAGCCTTCAGCTTGAAGGAAATCATTTGCTAAAAATTCAGGATTCCCACCGAGAAGTATATCAGTTCCTCTTCCAGCCATATTTGTTGCTATTGTTACAGCCCCATACCTTCCTGCTTGAGCAACTATATTTGCTTCTTTTTCATGGTGTTTCGCATTGAGAACATTATGAGGAATTTTTTCTTTTTTAAGCATTTTTGATAATTTTTCACTGTTTTCAATTGATACGGTTCCAACCAAAACAGGTTGACCGGAATCATAAGAATTTCTTATTTTTCCGATTGCTGCTTTGAATTTTTCATGTTGTGATTTGTAAACTTCATCTCTAAGTTTTTTCCTACTAAGATTTTGGTTTGTCGGTATCGATGCTACATCCATATTGTAAATATCTATAAATTCTCTTTCTTCAGTTTTTGCAGTTCCAGTCATCCCAGATAATTTGTCATAAAGCCTAAAATAATTTTGAATAGTTATCGTTGCAACTGTCAGAGTTTCAGCTCGGATAGGAACTTTTTCTTTAGCTTCAATTGCTTGATGTAGCCCATCACCATACCTTCTTCCAAACATCAACCTTCCAGTGAATTCGTCAACAATTATTATTTGTCCTTCTTTAACTATGTAGTCTCTTTCTCTTTGATAAAGCCATTTAGCTTTTAGGGCTTGAGAGACTTTTTGATTTATTTGAGCATTTTCAAAATCAAATAGATTTTTTAAGTTTAACATTCTTTGAATTTTTTCAACACCTTTTTCATTCAAGACTACAGAGTGAGATTTTTCTTCAACTTCAACATCTTCATCTCTGATTCTTGAAACGGCCTGACATACAACTTGGTATTCCCCTGTTGTTCCACTTGGAGGTCCTGATATTATTAAAGGCGTTCTCGCTTCGTCTATCAGGATGCTATCAACTTCATCTACTATTGCAAAAACATGCCCTCTTTGAACTTTGTCGTTGTTGTTGTAAACCATATTGTCTCTAAGATAATCAAAGCCAAAAGCTGAGTTTGTTCCATATGCGATATCATTCATATAAACTCTTTTCCTGTCTTCATTTGGACTGTTTTGTTGGAGAGATCCGTAACTAAGACCCATAAACCTATAGAGAGGACCCATCCATTCAGCATCCCTTTTTGCAAGATAATCATTAACCGTAACAACATGGACCCCTTTCCCTGTTAAGGCATTCAGGTAAACTGGAAGTGTTGCAGACAGGGTTTTCCCTTCACCGGTAACCATTTCAGCAATTCTTCCTTGATGAAGGACTGTTCCTCCAAGAATCTGAACATCATAATGTCTCATCCCTAAGGTCCTTATCGAAGCTTCTCTTATAGCGGCATATGCTTCAGGAAGTATTGAATTTAGTTTTTCCCCTTGTCCAACCCTTTCTTTGAAACTAGGGGTTAGGGCCTGTAAATCTTGGTCTGATAACTTTTTCATACTTTCTTCAAAAGAGGAAACCCTATTAAGTATTGGAGTTAATTTTCTTAACTCAACTTTATTTTTACTAAAATATTTTAAAAAATTCATTTAATCTATATCTATGTTCCCAGATGCATTTTCTATAGTACCTTTGCCAAGAAGAAGATCCCAAATGAAACGATCACCTTCGATGATATTACCATCTTTGTATTTAACTAAAACATTCCCATAGAAAATTATATTTTCAGCATTCGTTCTTACTTGCGCATAATCGGCATAAACATCAACATCTTTATGTTTCATTTTTATATCTTTTTCAAACCTGTAGCCTCCATCTTCTTCAAAAACATCTTGTGATGAAAGGTTCGTTTCAGTATCTCCATAGTGTTTCCAGCGAACAGGCCCCAGACCTTGCCAGAAGTTGTCAATTTTTATTAATTTTTCTGCAAACA
>CAYFJE010000103.1:0-3120 GCA_964343345.1 uncultured bacterium | reverse complement strand
TAGCGCACTTGTATGGCATACAAGGGGTCGAGGGTTCGAATCCCTCCAGCTCCACAAAAATAAACTTATTCAATTATTTTTTCACATTCATGCATACCATCCAGATAATTGCAAATAAAAAAAATGCATAATAATAAAAAAATTTTATTGTTTTTTTTGTTTTTACATTTTGGAATATTACCTGAATCATCCTATGAAAATGGAGTGACCTACAAAGCTCAAGAATCACTCAAAGAAGTTGCTTCTTTTCCTGTAGGTAATGTTGCTTCTTCCCAAAAATTAAAATCGAACTCGATGTTTGTTTCAATGCTTAAAAGAGATTTTGACAGCATAACAGCAGAAAACCAAATGAAAATGGCAAACATGTTCAAGGGTCCAGGTGTTTATGACTTTATGGATGGCGATGAAATTGTTAAATTTGCAAAAGACAATGGATTCCGTGTCTTTGGGCACACTTTAATCTGGCATAGCTCAATACCTAAATGGCTAAAAAACTACAAAGGGACTGATGAAGATTTTGAAGCTCTTATAAAAAACTACATACAAAGTACAGTTTCTCATTTTGCAAAAGAAAAAATAAATATTGACGGCAAGGAGATTTCGATTGTAGAGGGTTGGGATGTTGTAAATGAAGCTTTTACTACAACAGCAGAAAATTCAATTTTTAGAAAAAGGCTTGGAAAAGACTATGTAGAGAAATGCTTCAAGTGGGCAAGAGAGGCAGATCCTGACGTAAAACTTTTTTACAACGACTACAACTTGGAAAGATACCCGAAAAAGATAGAAAAAGTTGTTCAAATGGTCCAGGATTTTAAAGACAAAAACATACCAATTGATGGAATAGGTTTTCAAATGCATATAGATTACGAAAGCCCAAGCAAATCGACCATAGAAGAAAATCTTAAAAAAATACTAAATCTAAACCTTCTTATTCATTTTTCAGAATTGGACATAACAATAAACAGAAATAAATCCGTTGAAAAACTAACTTATGAAAAAGCGTTAAAACAGGAAGAAAGATACAAAAGTATAGCTGAAATCTATATGTCAGTTCCTGAAAACCAAAAATTTGGAATAACTTTTTGGGGAATGAGAGATAACGACAGCTGGTTGAGAAAGTTTCACCAAAACAATTATGAATACCCTTCACTTTATACATCTAATTATGAATTCAAAATTTCCCATAGAGGGTTTATCGAAGGTCTGAAATGAAAAAAAAATATTTACATAATTTAAACTTGAGAAATATAGTAGGATAGCATATTGGTTATGAACATTAAATTCATTAGGTTTTTGTTTTTATTCCCTGCAGTTCTTCTCGTTGGAGGGTCTCTAGCGACACAATCTGACTTCATTCAACTTTCCTATAATCCTCCAGTTCCAAAATATTCAACACCGCACAGGTACATAATCCAAGCTGGTTCTAGTGGACAAATATGGTCTCCAGGGGAATTCGAAAGTTTAGAAGGGTTCACGCAGGCAGTGCTTTCTGAAACACACGAAAGTGAAGAATTTAATTTGACATGGTCAAGAATAAGATTTGATGACTATTCTTACCAAAGACAAGAATTTGGAATAACTGGAGGGGTTGACGGAGGAGGAGGCCCTTCTGAAGGTGGTGGTGATGAAGGAGGTGGCCCTCCAGATGATGGTGGAGGTGGAGATGAAGGTAGAGGTATTAATCCTTTAGCAGGGATGGCCCCAGGTGGAGGAGGTGAAACTTCTGGTGGTTCAGATGATGCAAAAATTGAAGATTCTGTAATAGATTTACTTGACGATGATCATGTTCTGATACGAAACAAGAATGGAGAAGTTTTAACTAGTCAAGGGATTCCATTAGAGTTAGTCAAAAACGAAAGAGAAAGAGCGAATGTATCTCTTGGACAGATAATGGAATATTTTCATATATTGAGATTTCCTGATAGAACTGTAAAATTTGGAGAAACATGGGTTCGTCCAGTTTATCTAACAATACCTGGATTAAGAACACTTCAAAAAATAGACATCGAATATAGGCTTCCAATAAGAGACGTCAGATATGTTCAAGGAATTGTTTCAGGTGGAACAATGCTTAGTTTGCCAAACTTAAAAGCATACAGACTTGAACCTTCGATTGTGATTGACATGTTTGGGTTTGCAAGATTTGACGGTCAAGAAGTTAGTGAAAAAAACGAATGGAGAATCGATAGAGATTTTATCGGAACTTTGGAATTAACCGGAAGAGCTTACATAAACCCAGAAACAGATAAATTGATAGATATGTTTGTTGGACTAGAAAACAATATGAAAGTTTATGAAAACCAAATCCCAACAGGAGAAACAAAAGCTTACAGACAAAGCCAAGAAACAAGACAAATTGTCCAACAAGGTTTACAAATTATCATTTGTGAAGAAACTGCCCAATTGGGTTATGGGTCTTCAGCTGGATCAATTTCTGCTGCAGGATTAAGTTTCTCTGTTTGTCCAGTAAACCACCAAGGTGGCGGTTTTTAATGGATAGTCCAGTTAGTTCTGGAACTTACGAAAAAACCTCAAATTTCATTTGGGACAAATATAACGGTGGTGTTGAATACAAACTAAGGACATGTCCTGAATGTAATGAAAAATATGTTGCAGTTTACAAGCATGGAAAATGTATGCAGAGGGTTCACCCTAATCTAAAAGAAATTTTAGAGAAAAGAAAACAAAACTTACCAGGAATAAAATAGCCCTCGTAGCTCAACTGGCAGAGCGACGGCCTTCTAAGCCGTAGGTTGGGAGTTCGAGTCTCTCCGAGGGTGGTTTCAATACTAAAATGGAGGCATTTTGAAAAAATACTTAGAATCTTACAAAGATGCCCCACATTGGTTTAACACCTTACTGATATCATGGGCAATATTTGGTCTTAATTTTGGGATTACCAGAGTCTCCTATAACCTTTATCTAAAAAGCCTTGGCTTTAATGAAAAATTAGCTGGCTATGCTGCTGCTGCTGCATCTATCGGCTCCATGCTTGTTGCATACAAAATAGGAAAATGGATGGATAAAAATGGAGTTGGAAAAATGATAAGCATTGGTTTGCCTTTACTTGGCATATTTGTTATAGCTAAAGGATTTTTAAAAGGAGTTGAGGTAACTGTT
>CAYFJE010000102.1:0-3194 GCA_964343345.1 uncultured bacterium | reverse complement strand
AGACTTTTCTTTTTCAACAACAGGATTCACTTTTTTTGCTGTAGCCTTCACAACCCTTTTTGTTGTCGTTTTAACAACTCTTTTTGTAGTATTCTTTTTAGATGTAGTTTTCCGAACTGTCTTGGTTGTTTTCTTTACTGGCTTCGATTCAGGTTTTGAGTCAGGCTCATCAGTCTGGTTTGGCAATTTGCCCAGTTTTTTAAAAACAAGATTCAATCTTGGCAAAAGATACTCAAGAGCATTGTCCTCCGCTTCTTTTTTTGAAAAACCTCTCCCACTAACAACTTTAGAACCAGTTAAGAAGATATCTGCACGAAATTTGTTACGAGGTATTTTTGCATACTTATAAACAGGATCTTCTGAAAGCTCCTTTGCTGAAATCTCTTGAAGCATTGACTTCAATGGTTTAAAAGATCTTTCTGTAACCATTTTTATGGCAATGTCTGTAAAAAGTTCAGAGATAACTTTTTCAACAATTCTGATTCCTGAATGGAGAAAAAGGGCGCCAAGAAAAGCTTCGAAAGAATCAGGAAGAAAAGACTTTAATCTTGCTTTTGTTGCACCTTTTGAAACGCTCTTAAATCCAATATCTTCTGCAATTGAGCCAATCGAAGATCCAGAAACTATATTTCCTTTAACGCTTGAAAGAACTCCTTCATCCTCTTCTGGAAAATTCTCATGTAAAAGTTTTGTTATGCAAAACTGAAGACAAGAATCACCCAAAAACTCAAGTCTTTCGGAATGTTTTATCTGTTCATAAGAAGGAATCGGAGATCTCTGAAAACCCTCGATCGCAGAACAAAAAGGTTTTAAAAAATTTCTAGGGAATCCAAACCTGTTGCTTAATTCATCAAAAAGATTCCCTAGCTCATTGCTAGGATTCATTTTGTTCTAAGATATCTTTTCTAAGATTACTTCGACAAGAGCACCTACAGAAGCATCCATAAGCTTCTCCTGTTCCTCATCGTCAAATGTAAAATCAAACTCTTCTTCAACAGCCATTGTCAATTCGTACATTTCTAAAGATCCCATTTGTAAATCTTCTTCAAGTTTGGTATCTTCAGAAATAGCATTCACATCTATTGAAGGATTGCTTTCTTCTATTAAATTTTTAAGACTTTCTATAACAGACTCTCTATTCGCCATCTTGGCCTCCTTGATCATTGTTTTTATCGCTGTAATAACCACAATGTCCGCACATATGATGGTTCTTTCTTAAGCGATTGCATTTAGGGCAAGGGCTGAGGAGAGCAGTAGCTCCTCGGCTCTTCCACTGAGCACGTCTTCTCCTAGACCTGCTTCTACTCATTTTCTTTTTCGGTACGCCCATAATTTTTACCTATTCTAATTTATATTTTTGAAAACAGGGGCGGCCGGGCTCGAACCGACGACCTTCGGTTTTGGAGACCGACGCTCTACCAAGCTGAGCTACACCCCTAAATCAAATGGATATTTTATCATCAACGATTCGACTCAATCCATTTTTTTATCAAAAAAACCTTCAAACCATCGATTGCTTCTTCTTTTTTCTCGTATTCGTCGGAAACGATCAATTCGTCCAAAAAAGAAAGATTCCATATCCATGAATCATCATTTTTAAAAAGATGGCCTAACTCTTCTTCACTCGAGTCTATTATTAAAAAATGGCCTTTGTCAGTTTCCATAAACTCAATTGGAAAAATAGAAGATATTTTCTTTTCTTCTCGCTGAGAAGCATCTGAAAGCATCAAAAAATCTTTGTAAGATTCTTTAAGGTCTTCAAAAGAATACCCCTCCCCAATATCAACAACAATCTTTTTCCATTTTTTTTCAGAAAGGAAATCAAAACTTTCTTCAAAATAAACAAGCTGCAAATTGGAACAATGATTCAATCCAACTATTGGAACTTCTTCAAAAGTCATCTCGATTCCCTCAAAATCATATTGAGCCTCTATGAGGAAATCTATCATTCCCGGCCAAGCATCTAAAATATCTCGATTCCTGAAGGTGTCAAGCCAAGAAACAACGATTGCCAGATCATAGAGTCCTTGTGTTTCTTGAAAAATGTCACTCAAAACTTGCTCGGGATAAATGTAACCCCACCCTGGATTTATCTCAATTGGATTCATCAGCGAAAAAATCAAAACATCCTTCCCGTCCCAATTTAATATCTTGTATCTTGGAATATCTTGAATAACACTTGTTGACATAACCATCTCAACATTGGTGTGCTTCAAAGATTCGGAAAAAACATCTTCAGGAAGCATTTCCGCTTCATTTGGCCCAAGCAAAAATAAATCATAATCCTGCAAATCCAACAAAGACATCGCAAGGTTGAAATTCTCAAAATCAGATTCTTCAATAAGGTTTCCAACATTCATCTTGAAAGAGAAATTCTCCAAAACCTCTACATCCTTCATGAATTCAGCCTGTGATATAAGCCCTCCGACATTCGTGTCTCCACATTCACAAATGTCAAACCTGCTTAAATTGGAACCCGAATAGAGGAATTTGCTGTTGAGAATAAATGTTAGAAATAAAATTAGCACATTGACTATCCTATGATGGATGCAAAGATATGAGTGCACTAAAAATAAAATCGACAAATAAAGAATTGGATTTAAAGAAAATCTTCAATAGACTCTTTTCTGATCAAGATAAAGATGTCTATTTCATTCAGACAGAGACAAACGGCATAAAGATATGGACAAAAATCAAGAAAAAGGATGAAGTGATTTCATTGAGCCTTGAGCCGGCTTCGAGAATGCCCTCAAAAGCACCAAACCGAATATTTTCCAAAATCCTTGAAAAGATCAAGAAGGAAAACGAACTGGAGATGCTTACACAATACGCAAAAGAGAAATGGGTTCCAAGTGAAAAAGAAATACACAGGTCAAACATTTCGGATTTCTGCTTCGACGGAATGTCCATTGAGATCGGGTTCGGAAAGGGAAGATGGCTCCTCAGACAATCAAGAAAAAACAAATGGCTTGGTGTTGAGCAAAGCAGGTATTCAGTCGACCAATTAAACAAGAAAGAAAGCGAAGGCCTGAAAGTGATCCATGCCCCAGCATCGATAGTCATCAATGCCATACCTGAAAGACAGATTGAGAGATATGTATGCATCTGCCCTGATCCATGGCCAAAGAAAAGACACCAGAAAAGGATATGGCTTGACGAGAACTCTCTGAAAGACATCTCAAGGACATTAAAGG
>CAYFJE010000101.1:0-3534 GCA_964343345.1 uncultured bacterium | reverse complement strand
GGAAGATGGCTTGTTCCAAGGATAAAGGGAGGGGACACCCTTGAGTTTAAATGCAACTTTGACAACACTATGAATAACCCTTTTCTCGCTTATGCTTTAGAGGAATATGATGACATCAACGAACCTATAGATGTCAGACTCGGAAATACATCCTTGGATGAAATGTGCCTTGCTTTATTGGCAGTTCTCTGGAAGGGAGATTGAATTATTTTCTTAATTTTGCCGAAAAAAACCAAAGCAAAAAACCAACTACACCAACCACTAAAGTGAAATTCGTTACCTGTCCTAAAAATCTTTCCATAAAAAAAGTTATATAATAGTCTATTACGGGTTTATTTTATTGAAGATATGAAGAAGGCAATTATTAAAGCATCAGGAACACAAATGTTAGTTTGTTCAGGAGAAACTATATTTGTTGATAAAATCTCTGAAGATAAGGGAAAGAAAATTGTTTATAAAGAAGTTCTCATGACCATAAACAAAAACAAAGTGAAAATCGGAAAACCTCTGGTTGAAAAAGCAAAAGTAACTTGCGAAATACTTTCTCACATCAAAGATAAAAAAGTCAGAGTTCAAAAATATAAACCAAAAAAAAATTACAAAAGAATTATTGGGCACAGACAAGAATACACCCAATTAAAAGTTCTAAAAATCGAGGGTTAATATGGCACATAAGACAGGTCAAGGAAGTACTAAAAATTTAAGATCAACTGCAGGAAAACGTCTTGGTATAAAATGTTCAGATGGTCAAAAGGTTTCTACTGGAAATGTTTTGGTTAGACAGAGAGGTAAAAACATACACCCTGGAAAAAATGTTGGAATTGGAAAAGATTACACTTTATTTGCATTAAACAACGGAATAGTAAAATATGTAAAAAAAAGAGGTAATAAAAAAACAGCACAAATAGACTCTGAGTAAATTCTTCAACAAATTTATAGATTCGGCTGAAATCCATTTAGTCGCTGGGAATGGGGGTGATGGAAAATCTTCTTTCTTGAGGCAAAAATTCAGAGCAAGCATGGGTCCAGATGGCGGAAATGGTGGACGTGGAGGAGATTTATCAATTGTTGCTGATGATAATGTTTTTGATCTTTACAAATTCAAAAAGAATAAACCCATAAAAGCTGAAAATGGGTTCAATGGTGGAAAAAATAACAAAAGTGGAAAAAATGGCAAAGAATTACTTTTGAAAGTTCCGACTGGAACAGAACTTAGAGACTCAAACAACGCTTTGATAAAAACATTGGAAGAAAAAGGTCAAAAATTCACCTTAAAAGGTGGACAAGGCGGACGAGGAAACAAGTCTTTTGCAAGTTCTGTTAACAGATCTCCAAGAAAAACAACGAAAGGAAAGCCTGGAGAAGAAAAAAGCTTAAACATGAATTATTTCATCCCTTGCGATACTGCAATAATATCCAACACAAAATCATCTCTTTCTGTTCATGAAAAATTAACAGGAAGGAATTATGAAAAAATTATGCCCAACTATCCAATAATAGGAGTCAAAGTCAATAAGATGAAAGAAAATGAAAAAATACTTTTGATTCCAAACATAAAAGAAACCAAAGACTGGTTGCATCAAACAAAAAATGCAAAAAAAATTATTTTTATTGGAAATTTTAAAAAACGAAAAGAATTTAATGAAATCAAAAAAGAATTACCTAAAAAATCAAAAATATATACATATAAAAATTCGTCTGTACCAATAGATTGTGAAAATATCGAAAATTTAAAAAAATGGCCAAATTGAAACCAATGATTTTTGGAGGTTCTTTTGACCCTTTTCATAATGCACATTTGGCACTTATAAAATGCTCGATTAAAGAAGGTTATAGGCCAATATACATTATTCCTACATACATCTCTCCCGTGAATAAAAAAATGATTGCACCTTTTGAAGAAAGACTGATTTTGTTAAAAAAAGGAACAACCGGGATGGAAAATGTAATAGTTTCTGAATTTGAAAAAAAACAAAACAAAATTTGCTATTCAATAGATCAAGTCAACTGGATTAAAAGTATTCATGAAAACCAAAAAATATCACTTTTATTAGGTGAAGATAATCTCAAAGATATGAAAAGTTGGAAAAACTACAACGAATTAATTAAGAGCTGTAATATAGTTGTAGCAAGAAGAATGGAAGCTGAAATAAACAACAAAACAACTGTCCTGAATTTTAAAATCATGAAAATTTCATCTTCTGAAATAAGAAAAAAAATCAAAGAAGGTAAACCAATTTCCGGGACTGTCCCAAAAGCTGTTGAAGAAGAAATATCAAAAAGGAATCTTTATAAATGATACAAAAATATCTAAATTTAACTTTTCTTGGAATGTTTATCAGTTTGATAATTTTTGTTGTTTTGTCAGTTTATGAATTTCCAGAAAGTTTCAAAAAATACAAACAAAAAAGAGCGGAAACTGTTCTTATAGTTGGACTCGACCAATCAGAAGAAGACATCAATCCGGACACTATCTTACTTGCAGCTTTGCCTAAGTCTGGCGGAGCTCCAAACATACTTTCTATACCAAGAGATACTTTAGTTGAAACCCAAGATGGAACAAACAGAATAAACCACAGCTGGCACAATAATGGAAATATTACGGGTTTAAGAGGGGCTTTAAATTCTTTAGCAAACATTACCGTAGATAGATATCTTGTTATTAATTTTAAAGATTTAGAAAATCTAATTGATGATTTAGGAGGAGTCAAAATCCATATTGAAAAAAACCTTGAATATGAAGACCTGTCCCAAAATTTAAAAATCAACTTCGAATCAGGAATACATAACTTGAATGGAAAAGATTCCGTTCTGTATGCAAGATTCAGAAATGATGCATTAGGAGACATAGGAAGAATTCAAAGACAGCAAAAACTAGCTCATGCAATTCTTAAGAAATTTCACAGTTCAGGAAGTCTTAAAAAAATATCCGTAATCATAAGTTTCCTTAAAAACATTGAAACAAATCTAAAAATTGAGGAAGTTTTAATTCTTGGAACAAGAACCCTTGGAGAATCTCCATTAACTGAAATACTCCCAGGTAAATTCATGGGTCCTTATTGGTCTCCGAAAATGGAAGATTTAAACATATGGATTTCAAAAAATATTAATTCAAAATGACTTCAAAAAAATTAGATCCAAAAAAAATAAGTTTGATGCTTTTAGATGAACTTGCAGAAGAGATCAAATTGATAAATGTTGAAAAAAAAATAACATGGACAAAGAATTTCATCATAGCAACAGCACAAAACAAAACTCATCTAAAAACCCTAAGAGAAAATACAAAGAAGTGGCTTAAAGAAAACGGATCAAACATCACCCCTGAAGGATCAGAATCAGAATCAGAATGGTCCCTTCTGGATCTTGGAGATACAATCATCCACCTTATGACACCAACAGCTAGAGATTATTGGGATATAGATGGCCTAGTGCAAGATTGTTCAATAATCTATGAATCTTAAGGGGCTGTAGCGCAGTGGTAGCGCACTTGTATGGCATACAAGGGGTCGAGGGTTCGAATCCCTCCAGCTCCAC
>CAYFJE010000100.1:0-3633 GCA_964343345.1 uncultured bacterium | reverse complement strand
TTCCGCCTTGAAAGGGCGGTGTCCTGGCCGTTAGACGAACGGGGCAGAACAATCAGTTTATCCTAAACTTTATTTTGTATTTTTTCTTAAATTCCGAATTTTTCTAAATCTTTCTTCGAGAGATTCAAGCCGTGTCTCTTCGACATCCTGTCATAAAGAACCAAATTTACAGCAACTGCCAAATTTAGAGAAACTCTTGTTGGTACATAAACAACTTCTTCACACCAATCCAAAGTTTCCTTCTTGATTCCCCCATACTCTGAGCCAAAAACATACATAGCTCTTTCAGGATGAACAAAATCAGACAAGGAGGTAGCTTTGTCAGAAATCTCAACAGCGACTGGAGTACAAGACAATGGAAGTGATTTTTGTATTGTGTCTTTGTAAATCAAAGGAATATGTCTCCAGGCTTTTGGTGTATCTGCAGGAAGAGGCATTTCTGGATCTTGAAAATCCTCATCTTCAGCCCATTTTCTACCTGCTACAACAACATAATTTGCCCTAAAGCAAAAAGCACCTCTTAATATCTGCCCAACATTGATAGAGTTTCTCGGATTTTCTAATGCTACAACTGAATAGCCACGTCGATAATCCCAATCATATTTTTTAGACATTTAGATATAGGGGTTGAGGGAATCGAACCCCCGACACACGGGTTAAAAGCCCGCTGCTCTACCGACTGAGCTAAACCCCCCTAATCCTAGATATTCTAATTCTTCCAGGCTATATCGTCAATTCCTGGCCCAGTGCTAACAGCAGAAATTTGAACACCAGAATGCTTTTCGATAAATTCACAATATTTTTTCAAACCTGAAGGCAAATCATCCCATTTTTGTATTCCAGAAAAATCTGGCCAACCTTCGACAGAAACATAATTAGGCATTGACTCATTCCAAACTCTCGAATCTTCCGGAACATCTTTGTATTCTTTATTTTCCCAGGTCCAAGAAGTACAAACTTTAACATCGCCCATGCCTCCCAAAATGTCTGCTTTAGTTAAAATGACCCCGGAAAAACCATTTAACCTATTTGCATATCTCAAAAGAGGAATATCAAGCCATCCACAATCCCTTGGCCTGCCAGTAGTGGCACCAAACTCATTGCCTTTTTTCTGCACAGCCTCATTCCAAGATGGATCCATCTTTGTTGGAAAAGGCCCTGCTCCTACTCTTGTAATGTAAGCTTTTGCAATACCTAAAACTTTATCAATTTGACCAGGTCCCAAACCAGCATTAACACAAGCAGAACCACTTATTGTGTGACTGCTCGTAACAAAAGGATAGGTTCCAAAACCTAAATCCAAAAGAGAGCCTTGCGCCCCTTCCATCAAAACCTCTTCCTTATTTTCTATTGCCTCATGTATGAAGTTATGAGTATCGCCAACATATTTTCTTATATGCTCCCGTTGTTTAATGAGATCTTCATAGAGCCTTTTTGGATCTATCCTTCTTTTTGTAACATCTGAATAAACTCCGTCTAAAACGGAATTAACTCTTTCAACAAGTATTGTTATTCTTTCAAGAAGGTCGTCTTGAAAGAGATGCCCTAACCTTATCCCTCTCCTTGAAATTCGATCAGTGCTTGCTGGTCCAATCCCTCGATAGGTTGTCCCTAACTTACCCTGACCTCTTCTTATTTCCTCAAGTTTGTCTATCCATCTGTGAAAAGGAAGGACCAAAAAAGCCTGTGGACTAATTACCAAATCAACATTCAGGTCATCCTTTTTGATTTGCTTTATCTCTTCAAGAAGAAGTTCTAAATCTAATGCAACACCCCTTGCAATGATGCTTTTAACACCTTCATGAAGAACACTGCAAGGAAGAAGGTGGAATTTATAAACCTTTTCTCCCCTGTAAACAGTATGTCCTGCATTTGCCCCTCCCTGGAATCTAACCACCATTGAAGACTTTGAAGCAAGACTATCTACAATCTTGCCCTTACCTTCATCGCCCCATTGGGATCCAACAACTACTGTTACAGGCACAGTTGACAATTCTACGATTAAATAGAATAACAGTATGGCTAAAGTGGTAAATCCTGCGGAATTCGTAAACAAATCGCTTGATGAGAAAATATTATGTTCAAAAGAAATACTGAATCAGGCAATTGAAAAATTTGGTATCGAAAAAACCCTACTTGCTTGGACTGGAGGAAAAGATTCCACTCTTATTCTGTGGATATTAATGGAGTTGTGTGAAGAAAATGAGATAAAAAAGTTACATCAGGGAAGAGAGATAAAAATTCCTGATTGCCTTTTCATCAATGAGGGTAATGTCTTTCCAGAAATACAAAATTTCGTTTCTGAGATTGAAGCAACAAAAAATCTAGAGTTGTTTGATGTGATAAACAAAGATGTTTTTGATCTTGCTTGTGGGATTGTTGGCAATACCATCCATATTCAAGATTTGAACAAAAGAAACAGGATGGAATTGGAAAAAATCAATTTTCAAAAAAGAGAATTCAGGTTTGATCCTGAATCTTTTGAAGGAAACCATCTAATGAAAACTGTTGCATTGAATATGTTCCTTGAAGACAACGATTACGAATGCATGATTACCGGAATACGATGGGATGAACAGGATGCAAGAAAGGATGAAACAGCTTTCAGCCCAAGAAAAGATCCTGACCACACAAGGATCCATCCAATACTCCATTTTGACGAAAGGGATGTTTGGGAGGCTCACTTCAAGATGAAAGTGCCCTACTGCAACCTGTATGAAAAAGGATACAGAAGTTTAGGTGCAGCAGGGACAACAACAAGAACATCTGACCTACCTGCATGGAAACAGGACCTTGAATCAACCATTGAGAGGTCCGGAAGAAAACAGGATAAAGAGAACCTAATGAAAAAGCTTAGAGACCTAGGCTATATGTAATCAAGCGGACTTGCTGTATTTCCAGTGACAATCGCGACACAACCAATAAAGAGGACATTTTTTGTGTTCTTTTGTATACTGAACAATATATCTTTGACTCTAATTGGTTTCATGTCATCGCTATGCAAAGCCTCAATAGCATAACGCATCAATTTAGGCCTGTCAATAATCGAATGACATCTTTGTAAATTTTTTACCTGTGGGCAATTAATACATCTTGTTTTCTCGATATCCTTTCCTTTAAAAAACTGCTGAACAAAATTTGTATCAATCCCCAATCCACACAAAATTCCTTGGATGTCTTCCACAGAACCCTGCACAGATGCATTGCTTTTAAACCATTTTGTAGGTTTTTTTAACCATCTTTCTAATTTCTTATCAATAAATGCTGTTTGATTTTTTAAAGTTACCTTAAAAATATCACTATTTGGATTATTTAGATCTTCAAGGCTGTCTATCATTTAAAAATTCTGCTTTATCCAAGAAGCTCTTTTAAGCAATTCATCCCTTTCTTTCTTGGCTTCTTGCAACCTCTCCCTAATGAGTTGAACCTTTTCTTCGGGAGCGTTGTTGGTGAAACCTTTGTTTTGAAGTTGCCCTTCCAATCTCTTTATCCTTGGCACAGCATCCTCTGCATTCTTTTTAAGCTCATTTACCCTTTCAGAGAGCAAGGAGGAATCAATATTCGGAATCATCACCTTGCCTATTGCCATTTGGATCGGAAAACCATTTCCGGAATCTGATTTCTTCAATCTCA
>CAYFJE010000099.1:0-3711 GCA_964343345.1 uncultured bacterium | reverse complement strand
TGGAGAATCTGCCTCAGATGGAACTGTTCCAGAGGGTTACAAGATTTATCATTTAAATGGAGATACACAAGATGACAGGGCTGAAAATCTCTGGGTATTGAAAAAGAAAGATCATACTAAACTTCATGCAATGATAAAGGGAGCGAAGAAAAAGAAACAAGTGAAGGTAAAGAAACCCTCTTGGGATGACCAAAGATATGTCACAAAACAATTGGGTATTAGTGTATCAGAAGAACTTACTGTAGAGCAAAGACAAAAGGTGATGTCCATGAGGCTGCAAGAATACAATGGTTCTTTGAAAGAATGGATTGAGGCTGAAATACAGCTTCTGCTTTCAAGGACAAGCAGGCCAAAATATTGGAACAAGACAACAGCCAGAGAGTTGTTGTTTCAAGAGATTGGAGCATCTTATCTTTCAGAACCTTTTGTTGATGAAAAAAGCGGTGAAGTGATTTTAGATGTTGAGACCAAGATTGAGTTTAGGACTATTCAAAAGATATTAGATTCAATTAAGGATGTTTCTTCTCTTAAGAAAATGAACATAAAAGTTGGAAAAACAAAGAGAAGTCTTGAGAAAATGATAGATCAGAGAACTTCAAAAGAAGTTTTAAAGATTGGAGTTGATGAGTTTGACCCAAGAAAAGGACAGCTTTGGAATGATCAATTTTGGAATTTTCTCAAATCCGATAATGCTTTTCAGATTGCAAACATAAAAGAAATAGCCTTATATGACGAAGTCCAGGAAAGAGCATTGATGGCTCAAGAGCATTTGATTAATGGTTTGGATTTGTTTTGGGGTCTTAAGGGTTACGACCCCTTGAAGGAAGGAGATAGTGAGTCAGCTTTTATGTTTTCGGGAGATCAAAAAAGAAATCTTGACAACATTAGCAGAATAATTGAAAAAAGAGGGAACATTCCTGCAGAGCAAGTTTTTAAAATTGAAACTGGTGGTAAGGCCATCAAAGAAATGTTAAAGAGAATAGACGGTGTTGGCGGAGATGATTCTTTGGCTACAGTCGTTAATACATTAGATAAAACATTGCCAAGAATGACTAAAACCAGATCTAGAGATGTTAAAAAGAGACTTCGTGTCATGAAACAGTTTCTCAGAAGTAGAAGATATGCTGATATAAGACCAAACAGATTAGAGTGGATGGTTTTTGAAACTCTTCCAGTCATCCCTCCTGACCTTAGACCGATAGTCAGTTTAGAAGGTGGAAGACAAGCAACAAGTGACATTAATGAACTTTATCACAGGGTTGTTACAAGAAATAAAAGACTTAAAAATATGGTTAAAATTCGAGCTCCTGAGGTTATCGTAAACAACGAAAAACGATTATTGCAGCAGTCTGTTGATGCTTTGTTTGATAACCAGAGAAGCCAAAAAGCAGACAAAGACCCTAATGGAAGGCCTTTTGAATCTTTGACAGATACTTTAAGAGGTAAAAAAGGAAGGTTTAGACAGAATCTTCTTGGAAAAAGGGTTGATTATTCTGCGAGAGCTGTGATTGTTGCTGGTCCAACTTTAAAGCTCTGGCAATGTGGTTTACCTAAAAAAATTGCTTTAGAACTATATAAACCAAAATTAAGGAATGTTTTAGAAGAAAAAGGTCTTATTGATGGTGTAAGTTCAAAGGATCCGATATCCGAACTCCTTCAAAAAGGAGCAAAAGAAAGAAGACTTGTTTGGGATATTTTGGCTCAGTTGATTGACTCTTCTGTTGTTATGCTGAACAGAGCACCAACTTTACACAGACTTGGAATCCAGGCTTTTCAACCAATTCTGACAGATGAATCTGCAATTAGATTGCATCCTTTGGTCTGCACTCCTTTTAATGCAGATTTTGATGGTGATCAAATGGCTGTTCATTTGCCTTTATCAGAAGGAGCTCAAGCGGAGGCGAGATTATTGATGCTTTCAACAAATAATCCCTTTGTCCCTGGTACAGGCTCTCCGTCAAATCTGCCAAGCCAGGATGTCATTTTAGGTTTAGCTTACCTTACTTCAAATCCAAAAGATCAAGTCAAATTTTCAAGAAATGATTTTTCAAGTGCTAAAAAACTGGAGAAAAATTTTATAGGTCATGTTCTAACTCGAAATTTACATTCTTCCAATTCTCATTTTCAGAAATCGGTTAATGCAAAATGGAGTTATTTTGACCAAAATTTAATTAAGGAAATCAGAGCAAAATGGCCAAAAGGAATTCAAGAAATGTCTTTGCCTGTATCAAAGATAAGAGCCTCTTTTACTTCTGAAAGTGAAGCTAGGCTTGCTTATGAATCTCAAAGAATTATTGACGATGAAAAGGGCTCACCTCTTTCTGTTAGGGATGTTATCCTTGTCAGAAATGCAAAAAAAGGTTCTACCGTAACAACTGTTGGAAGAGTTATTTTCAATGAAATTCTCCCAGAAAATATTTCTTTTGTAGACACTCCTGTTTATATTAAGGAATTGAGAGGGATAAACAATAGAATCTTAAAAGAATGTCCTCAGTCTGATGCTATAAAAATATGTGATTCGATTAAAGATTTAGGATTCAGGCAGTCAAGTTTAGCAGGTATTTCTCTATCTGTTGATGATGTCATTATTCCAAAAAGGAAACAAAGGATTATATCTCTCGCAGAAGAAGTGGAATCTTTAGTGCAAAATGCATACTCTAAAGGTTTATTAACACCTGAATTGGCTGGTATGTGCAACCAAAGACTTAAAACAAACTTAACTTTTGCTGAAAAAAACCCTAGGACCAAAGGTTTGGAGTTGGTTAGACCAAACGAGCTCGGTAGACCGAAAGATAAAAAACATAATAATGTTCCTGAAAGATGGTCTGATGGTCTAAGTCCAATTTCTGGGAAAAAACTGAACTCACGTAGGTTTGACAAAATGAGTTACGAAAGAATAATAGAAGCTTTATGGAATAGAGCAACGGAAAGAATAACTGAACTGTTGATAGAAGCAGGTGAACAGGCAGAAGATAATTCTTTGATGCTTATGATTAATTCTGGTGCTAGAGGAAAGATGGATCAAGTTAGGCAGCTTGCTGGAATGAGAGGCTTAATGGCTGATCCAACTGGAAAATTGATACTTTCTCCAATTAAGAGTAATTTTAAAGAAGGATTGTCAGTTCATGAATATTTCAGCTCTACTCATGGGGCTAGAAAAGGACAAACTGATACAGCTTTAAGAACAAGTAGGTCTGGTTACTTGACAAGAAGACTTGTCGATATCGCACATTCTCTTTACATTGTCGAAGAAGATTGCGGTACTGTTAGAGGGATAACTAAAAGACCTCATTTCAAAACAAAAAAAGAAGAAGAGCAGGCTAAATCTAAACTTGGTCCAAAATGGTATGAAAAAGATGGGCCTTTGAATTGGAATTCTTTTGAAAGAAGAATTATTCATAGATACACTTCTGAAAAAATATATGATGAAAATGGTGAAATGGTTTGTGACGAAAGAGTCTTGATTACAGATAAAAATGTTAAGGGAATAATAAAAACAGTTAAGAGTAGAAGCTTGAAGTTGTTGAAAAAGAGTTCATGGTCAAAACTTAATAAAGCTGGTGTGACTGGTGTTAAACTCCTTTCTCCAATTACTTGTAATTCTTTAGGTGGTTGTTGTGCTCGTTGTTATGGTTATAACAAGGCAACTGATTCTCCTGTAGCAATGGCTGATCCTGTTGGTGTTATAGCGGCTCAATCAATTGGAGAACC
>CAYFJE010000098.1:0-3828 GCA_964343345.1 uncultured bacterium | reverse complement strand
ATGACTGCATTGTCGACAGATGCTTTAATTGATATGTACGAAAGTGCTACTGATATGTCTGATGATAGTGACCCAATGGTTGCTGCTCACATGACAAATATCGCTTACGAAATAAGAAGGGCTTTGGACCTTTAAGGAGAAAAAAATGAATCATTCTTTACCAGAATTAAATTATTCATATGATGCTCTAGAGCCTCATATAGATGCTAGAACAATGGAGATACACCATACAAAACATCACCAAGCATATGTAAATGGTTTGAACAGTGCTTTGGAGAAAGAGCCAAATCTTGCAAATGCAGGATTGGGAAATCTTTGCCAGATGGTCAACAATCTCCCTGATTCAGTTAAGACTGCTGTTAGGAATCATGGAGGAGGGCATTACAACCATTCTTTGTTTTGGTCTGTTATGTCTCCTGACGGAGGAGGCTCTCCATCAGGAAGTTTTGGAGATCTTATCGATTCCTCGTTTGGTTCTTTTGACAAGTTCAAGGAAGAGTTTGCAAATGCTGCAATGACCAGGTTCGGTTCAGGTTGGGCTTGGCTTGTCTGTAAAGATGGAAAACTTTCAATAACATCAACAGCAAATCAAGAAAACCCGTTGATGACTGGAGAGGGCACACCTATCCTAGGCTTGGATGTTTGGGAGCATGCATACTACCTCAACTACCAAAACCTAAGGGGTGGATATATTGATGCTTGGTGGAATGTTGTTGATTGGAGTGCTGTAGAGCAAAGATTTTCTGATTGTTGTTGAATTATTTTTCAACAACGCAGTTTGGAAGAAGGCAAGGAGTTGAATCTCCTGTGTTTTTGCATAAAGAGTTTGCTAAGAAGAAAATATATCAATAGTACATCAATGGGTTGGAAAGTTACCAATAAGGTAAAAAACACTTCTGTTTAGTTTCCCCAAGAGAATATTTCTGGAATTGGCAATTTGTAGATTTTAGATCCTGTGTTGGTTCCCCATCTTACGGCACTTTCGTTTTCAAAGAACACCCATCCCCAATTTAAGAAATCATTTTCTATTTCCGGCATTTTCGTTGATTTAGATGAAATCAAAAAGGTTTCATTTTTCGAAGCTATTATCAAAAGACTTTTTTCACTCCATTCTCTCAATGTTCCATCAGGAAGTTTTATTGATTTTTTGTCAGGCCAAGATATTCCACCAGGACCTAGTGAGGAAATCATTCCTATTGGTTGAAGCCATTCGGTCACATTGCTTGAAGCTAATGATTCAAATAAAAGAGGGGTAGATGAATCTCTCTCTAAACTTCCAGGGAAAAATGCATTGGGGTCAATTTCTAAATATCTCGGAATCCAGTTAGATATAATTTTATGGACAGATTTTTCAGATTCTAGTGAGATGGTTTTTTCTAGAGTGTTTTTGCTGTTAGATATTTTTATATTTAGTTTTGATTCACATTTGCCACTCCAGTCAAAATACATTGATGTTTCGTAACCATCTGCAAGTCTTGCAACTTTTGTTTTTGTGAGTTTTACATTAGGCCAAGACTCTTCTTTACATTCAGTGCGGTTGTATTTTTTTTCATATTCCAAAAAAACACTTTTTAATCTCAAGGTGTCTTTTCCGTTTGTTTTTTTCAAGTTAGCTCTGTCTGCAATTCTTCTAGAGAGAGAACTTGATTTTTCAGTCAAGTAAGAATAAACAATTCTTCCCAAAGGATTTTCTTCTATGGGATTTTCTACATTTTCCCATTGGTATGCAAGATGTTTTGATATTTCTGAAAATCTTAAATTGTTTTCAAGGTAGTTTTCAGGAACAACAATGATTCCTTTTTGGCTAAACCAGTCATTTCCTTCTAGCAAAATCAAATCATTAGGTTTTTTAAGATTAATTTCTTCTTCAAGTGTTTTTGTTTTCTCAAAAATCTTTCTTGTCCAGGATTCATGAATTGATTCTGTTTTTGATTTTATTATTTTGATGTTGTTTGACTCTGTAACTTGTTCATTTCCGAACAGTTGGAAAATTTTATTTTTTGCATCGCATAAGTATATGAGTTCATTTTCATCATGTAGGGAATTTATGATAAATTTTCCTGATCCACTGAGTTTGAAAGTGGTACATCCTTCTTTGAGGTTGAGTGGTAATAATCCTTCGATCATGTTTAATTCACGATACAAATTGTTAGTTTTTCCAAAAAAACCAGAATATTCAATGTTTATTTCGTAAAGACCTTCAGGAACGGAGTGTAAAAACCATCCAGTTAAACCGTTTTCTGATTCTTTTTTTTCGTAATAGAGGTTTGTTCCTCCTCTTGTAAAAAAAACCTCATCAATTTCAAAGTTTTCTGAGATGTAAAAATCAACATCATTTTTTGATTTTTCCATAATACATGTTGCAGACGCTGTTATGAAATTATTTTTATCTAAATTGATTTCCGAAATGCAAGGAAGAAAAAAGTATTCAAAAAAAAGCATACCTAAGATTTTAATGATAATAGAATTCACTAATGGAAAAATACATACACAAATTAGAAATAATGAATGAGAAGGACTTGGAAAACAAAGATATCTCTCAAATTCTTAGAACATCTATAAAAAAGTTAAAAAAAAGATGGTCTCCATTGTTTCCTTTGGGATTTTTAGGAGACATATCGAGGCCAATTGGTCTTTTTCCCAATATGAAAGGCCTTTCTGAAACGGCTATAAAAACCGGAATATTAGGATTTGATTGGCCTGGATGGCCTTGTCCAAAAAAAGACCTCAATGTTTACACTACTGAATGGTGCGGAGATTGTGATATTTTGAAAAGGTATTTTTCCAAAAAGAAAATAAATTGGAAATCTTTAGACATAGATTCCAATGAAAGTCATTTAAAAGAGGTTCTTCTTCTGTCTCTTGGAAGAAGGGTTATCCCAACTTTGGATTATGGTGATTTTGTATTAATAAATCCACCCATGCATATCATTCATAGAGTCTATGAAGGTTCAACAAGAAGAAAATGAAGAAGAGTCATATTTACAGAAATAGTGAATCTAGGATTCCTCCAGGCCAAGTTGCTGTAAAAAAATGGCCAAAGCTTCATGTTTGCCCGCCGGAAAAACCGATTAATTTTGATACATGGAGAATGAATGTTTTTGGTAATGTTTCAAAACCAAAAGAATTTTCTTTTAAGGATCTGTTGAGGCTTGACCCAATCAAACTGGATGCAGATGTTCATTGCGTTACTCATTGGAGTCTTTTAGACAATCAATGGGAAGGGGTTCCTTTGTCGAGGATCTTGAAAGAAGTATCATATAAGCCTGATTCAAAACAGATTATGTGTTATGGCCTAGTAGATTATTCCACGAATTTAGACATTGAGGATGCCTTGCTGGATTCAAGTATCATTGCTTGGAGACATAATGGTTCCGAAATCAATCACGATCATGGTGGTCCAATAAGATTTGTTATCCCTCACCTTTATTTGTGGAAAAGTGCAAAATGGGCTTCAGGGATTGAAGTTATGAATAGAAAAAAATTAGGTTTTTGGGAGGTTAGAGGGTATCATAATAAAGGAGACCCTTGGAGGGAAGAGAGATTTTCATAAGGAGATATTAATATGAGTAAAATTGTTTTTGTAGGAGGAAAAAGGACACCATTTGGTGGGTATTTAGAAAGCTTGGCAAGAGTCCCTGCTAATGATCTGGGTTCTCATGCTGCCAAAGCTGCAATCAGGGATTCTGGAATTGATTCTTTAGATTTTGATGCTTGTGTTTTTGGTATGGTTGGACAAACAGATAGCAATGCTTACTATTGTGCAAGGCATGTTGCATTAAATTCAGGAATTCCTATAGAAAAACCTGCACTTACAGTTAATCGTTT
>CAYFJE010000097.1:0-3903 GCA_964343345.1 uncultured bacterium | reverse complement strand
GAGCATATAATCAAACCACAATCTTGAAACACCTTCCCTTGTTTTTGGCTATTTTCCTATGTGCTGCAGCACCTGGGAAGATTGACCCAATGAAAGGTCCTGGGAACAGAAAAGCAGATTACAGTGAGGTCCAATCATTGATAAGAAAGTCATTAAACCGACAAATTGCAAACGAAAACCCCGGAGAGATCGAACTGTTCTTTTTGGGTGTTGCTCTTTATGGTAAACAAGATGTTTTCATGAGGGAAACTCTTTATGCTCAAGAAATCTTTGAAGATAGGTATGTCGAAGCATATGGTGGAGGGAGAGCCTCTCATAGCCTTTCGCTCATCAACAACAAGAAAACTTCAAAAAGGCATCTATTCGCCAACAAGGACAATCTAGGCGAAATACTTTCGTTTCTTGGAGAGAAGATGGGAGATGAAGACATCCTTTTCATTTATTTCACATCTCACGGATCGAGGGATCACAAGCTTTCCTTGATACTCCCTACACAATTCAGAAGTGGTCTTGACTCTGAGGAAATCAGGACTATGCTTGATGATGCTGGGATTCCGTGGAGAGTCCTTGTTGTTTCGGCATGTTTTTCAGGAGGTTTTATTCCCGGTCTCGAATCTCCGAATGCAATTGTCGCAACAGCCGCTGATGCCGATCACAGCTCTTTTGGATGCACTGACACAAGAAATTTTACTTATTATGGCGAAGCGCTTTTCAAACGACAAATGAAAGGGGGCATGGATCTTGTTGACGCACTTAAAGGAATTCCGCCAATCATTATAGAAATGGAAGCAAAACAAGGCTACGAACATTCGAATCCGCAGTTGTCTATTGGCGAGAATTTTTTGGAACATTGGGAAAAATACAAGGCAGATTTGAACTCAAGGCTCCAAGAACGAGTAGAAGCATCCCTTAAATCGAAGCCAAAAAAACGATGGTAGTAAAAATTTAACTAGAATAGTAAAAATCTATTACATACACAAGGAGACATAAATGAGCGACAAAGTAAAAGGAACTGTAAAGTGGTTTAACGAAAAAAAAGGCTTTGGCTTTATTGAAAAAGAAGGTGGAGGAGATGTTTTCGTCCATTTTTCTGACATTCAAAGCGAAGGCTTCAGAACTCTAGCTGAAAATCAGGCAGTTGAATTTGAAATAACAGCTGATGACAAAGGCGAGAGAGCCACGAACGTTTCAGCAGGTTAGTTTTCCGGTTTAACAATTTTCCCAATCAACCCTTCCTGGCTGCCTAAATGGCCGTCAACAAGAGATGCTTGAATTGCCCCCCCTAGGGCTGCTGTGTCAAATTCCGAAAGGATAGAAACCTCCATTCCGAAAATGTCAGCAATCGACTGGGTCCAAAGATTATTTTTAGAACCCCCTCCTACAATCCGTAGTTCGGATGCTGTAATTCCTCTTTGGCAAACTTTCTGATATCCCGTAAAAAGATTCTCTGTGATTTCCTCTATTGCTTTTTTATACACCCTTCCTTCAGGGAGCCTCCCCTCAATTGCAATTTCAATCAATTCATCATGAGAGAGATTGAACCGATTGACAAGATTTTCCATTTTCATCGTGCATTCTGAAAGGCAAAACAAGGGAAGCCAACCTCCGACAGCATCACAAAAAGCCGCAACATCTTTGTCGGATTCCCCAATTGGATTTGGACTATGACAAAAAACTGTTCCGCTGGTACCAAGACTTATAACAAAAATCCCTTCCTGCACAGCTCCAGACCCCACAGCACTCATCATGTTATCCCCACTTCCAGCAGAAACAATTACATTTTCTGGAATTCCAAAAAGTTCGGAAATCTCTTTTCGAATTTTGCTTATTGGCTCGAATTGATCAACTAGGTTAGGTATTTTTAAATGTAGGTTATCATCAATCGCATTAATTGCATTTTCATCAAAATCCCTTTTTGAAACATTGAAAAAACCAGTTCCGCTTGCATCTCCTGCTTCCATTTTTTTCTCTCCGGTTAGATAAAAATTTATATAGTCATGTGGCAGCAAGACAGTTTTCAATTTCTTAAAATTTTCAGGTTCTTTTCTTTTCATCCAGAGTATTTTGCTTGCTGTAAAACGAACAGAAACCTCTTTTCCAACTATGTTGGAAAGATATTCTGCCTCTTTTGTAGTTTCTGTATCACACCATAATTTTGCAGGTCTAATAACATCATCTTTTTCATCCAATGCCACAAATCCGTGTTGTTGTCCGGAAACTCCTATCCCTTTTATTTTTTGCCTATTTCCGTTTTTTTCAAGAGCTTCTGAAACTGCGTGTAAAACCCCATCAATCCATATTGAAGGATTCTGTTCGGCTTTTCCGTGACCGTTTGAAATCAGGTCGTAACTGTATTGCCCCTTACTTAAAACCTTGTTTTTTTCTGAATCAAAAACAAGTGCTTTTGTGCTCTGTGTCCCGACATCTATACCTAAGTACAAAGACACGTTAACGATTGCCCATTATGTGTTCAATTGCAATTTGGTCTAGTTTTTCATAAGAATTTCCGACCTTCGATAAAACAAATGGATCGATATCTGCTTCTCTTATTTTTTCGACATTAGAAGAAGAATAGTCCAGCATTTCAGCAAAACCTTTTCTGTCAGCATGGTTGTTTTGAAGAATTTCTTGAACCTCTGGATCATGGTTAAACTTTTCAGATTTTTCCGCAAGCATTTTATACGTTTTCATACAGCCTTTTGCGAAATCCCAAACACCGCTTTGATCCTCTGTTCGATATGCATGTGCATCAAAATGTTTTGGGCCTGTGTACTTCGGATATCCGCCACAGCCTTCAAGGAGTCTTACAAGAAAAAATGCCCCTTTGAGATCTTCGCTTCCAAAACGCAAGTCTTGGTCGTACCTGCCTATCTTCTGGGCATTAAGGTCGATGTGAAAGAGCTTGCCTGCCTCCATTGCTTGGGCAACTGCAAAAACCATTGATAAACCAGTCATGTTCTCATGAGCAACTTCAGGATTCACACCACACATTTCCGGTTTATCCAATGTTGAAATGAAATGAAGCATAGACCCAGTTGTTGGATAATAGATGTCGCCTCTTGGCTCGTTTGGCTTGGCTTCAAGAGCGAATTTCAAATCCCAACAATTGTCATCAACCCAATGGCTCAAGAAATTAATTGAGTCCCTGTACCATTTGATTGCATCTCTTGGATCTTTTGCAGCATCTGTTTCTGCCCCTTCTCTCCCTCCCCAAAAAACAATAGTCTCTGCCCCAAGTTCAACACCTAGTTCAATGGCTTTCATTGATTTCTGGAGGGCAAAGGCTCTTATTTCCGGATTACTGGATGTGAAAGCCCCATCCTTGAATACAGGGTGATGGAAAAGGTTTGTCGTTGCCATTGGAACCTTGAGACCAGTTTCTTCAAGAGCTTTTTTGAAAGACGAAACAATTTGTTGTTTTTCTTTTTCGCTTACACCAAAAGGCACAAGATCATTGTCGTGGAGGTTTACTCCGTAAGCACCACATTCGGCCAACCCATGAACGATCCGAACAGGATTTATTTTGTCTCTTGTCTGAAGCCCAAAAGGATCTGCTCCAGGATTCCCGACTGTCCATAATCCAAATGTGAATTTATCGGATTTTTTGGCATCGTATTTGTTTTTCATGAGGTAAATTGTATGTGCGCATTGATGCAAAAAGCACTATGCGCACGATACAGATCTCACTTAGAACATCTTTGAATTCTGGACATAATACCCATGGTTATCATGGTCCATCCGATGAAAGGCATTACTGCATCATTCCATGTCCAGTCATTTGCAACCGCTTCCATGCCGAGCATCCAGCCGACACCAGCCCATACGCAAAACCAATCAAAATCAATCTTCATAAACGATACCTCCTTAGAAATATATACCTTGCAACTTATTATAAAGTTGCCT
>CAYFJE010000096.1:0-3912 GCA_964343345.1 uncultured bacterium | reverse complement strand
ATCAAATAAAACCTGAATCCCCTTATGCTGTAGGAAAAATGACTGGAGAAAAAATAATTTCAATTTGGGGAAAACAAAACGACATCAAGACAACCATACTTAGATATTCGAATGTCTACGGAAAAGGACAAGACCCTCATGGAGAATCAGGTGTTGTAGCGATTTGGATGAACAATATCAAGGAAAAAAAAGAATGTGTTATTTACGGTGATGGCGAATCAATTAGAGATTATATTTATGTTGAAGATGTTGTAAATGCAAATATTTTATCAACAGGAAAAGAAGGTGTTTTCAACATCTCAACTGGAATAGGAACCTCTACAAATAAATTGTTTAAAATTTTGAATCCAGGGAAAAAACCATTATACAAAAAAGAAAGACTGGGAGAAATAGAGAGAAGTGTTCTAGATCCTTCAAAAGCAATAAGGCATCTTTCCTGGTTTCCAAAAACTAGAATAGAAGAAGGTATAAATTTAACTTTGAAAAAAGGAGAGGAAGATGAGTAAAAAAGTTGGTTTTGTAGGTGCAGGATTTGTTGGAGCTGAAGCAGCAAGACAGGTTATGTCTGAAGGAATTGCAAATGTAGCACTCGTAGACATAATGGGAGATATGGCAAAAGGAAAAGCATTAGATTTGACAGAATCAGCACCAATTCTAAAAACTTCAAAAAGTGCAATTGGGGGAAGTTCTTATGAGCTTTTGAAAGGCTGTGATGTAGTTGTTGTTACTGCAGGAATTCCTAGAAAACCTGGGATGAGCAGAGATGATCTTTTAAAAACAAATATAAAAATTACGAAACAGGTGTGTGAAGGAATCTCAAAAAATTCCCCTGGAAGCATTGTCATCATGGTAACAAATCCTTTAGATGCTATAGTTTATGTTGCACAAAAATTCCTTAAAGGAAAATGTAAAGTTATAGGAATGGCAGGAGCACTTGATAGTGCAAGATTTAGAACTTTTCTTTCAATGGAAACTGGAGTTTCCTCTGATGACATACAAGCAATGGTTCTTGGAAGCCATGGAGATGCGATGGTTCCACTTGTTAGCTCTGCTTCGATATCAGGAATACCGGCTAAAGAATTAATAGAAGAAAAACGATTAGATGAGATTGTCGAAAGAACACAAAAAGGTGGAGGTGAAATAGTTGCACTTTTAAAAACTGGAAGTGCTTATTATGCTCCTGGCATATCAGTTGCAAGCATGGTAAAAGCAATAATACTTGACGAAGATAAAATAATTCCTACATGTACAGAATTAAATGGAGAATATGGAGAAAAAAACATATTCATGGGTGTTCCAGCAATTCTTGGCAAAGATGGAGTTAAAAAGATAATAGAAGTTTCTCTCTCCTCAAAAGAAGCAAAGCTTTGGTCAAACAGCCTAGAACATGTTCGAGAACTTGTAGATGCTTCAAACAAAATAATCGAAAATGAAAAAATATAATTTTGAAAATTTTTCAATAATACATTTTTCTTGCGGCACATTATCGCTTGATGGAGGAGCAATGTTTGGAGTTGTTCCAAAAACACTTTGGAACCGTGTTTATCCATGTGATGAAAAAAATCGTATAAAGCTGGGAATGAATTTACTACTAATAAAAGGAGAAGACGGAAACATTCTTATAGATACAGGATGTTTAGGGATAAAAAATAAGAAATTAAAGAAAATCTACAATATAAAAAACAAAGATCCATTTAAAAAATTAGATATAAATGAAGATGATATAAACCATGTCATACTTACACATTTACACTTTGACCACACTGGAGGATCTACAGTTTTCAATGGCCAAGAATGGATTCCAAGATTCAAAAATGCAACCTACTGGATTGGGCAAAAAGAATGGGAACGAGCAACGAATCCAAATGAAAGAGAATCTGGGTCTTATTACCCTGAAACATTTTTACCAATCCTAGAAAAAGGCAATGTTGAATTTGTAAATGGAAACAAAGAAATTCTGAAAAACATTTTTTTTATTGAAGCTCCTGGACACACGCCAGGTCACAGGATAATAAAAATCAAAGACAAAGAAACAACAATATACTACCTTGCTGACCTTATACCAACAACAAAACATGTTCCTTTGCCATGGATAATGGCTTATGACCTAGAACCTTTAAGGACTTTAAAAACAAGAAAAAAACTTTATAGAGATTTTGCCAAAAAGAATGTAAAACTCTTTTTTGAACATGATGAAAAACCAACATCGGGCTTTATTCAACAAGAAGATAAAAATTTCATTTTTTATAAATAATTTTTTTATCAAATATTTAATATTTTTTAGTTTTTTTTAAAAAAAATAAATAGGTTTTTTCTTTTATTTATACTTTCTACTGAAAATATACATATTTTTCATTTTTTATGAAATGATACCATTTATATAAATTTAAAAAGGTAGGTGTTGATTAAATGATGGATTATTCAGAAAATTTTGGAAGTTTAACTTTCAATAAAAAAACAATGAAAAGATATTTACAGACAAAGGCCTATAGAAAAATGCTGAAAGCATTAGAAGGCGGAGAGACCATAGACTCAAAAATTGCTGATAGTATCGCTGAAGCAATGAAAACTTGGGCAATTGAAAATGGCTGCACTCATTATTGTCATTGGTTTCAACCTTTAACAGGAAGCACTGCAGAAAAACATGATTCTTTTTATGATCCTGATAATAATGAAAATTTAATTACAAACTTTTCTGGAAAACTTCTCGTAAGAGGTGAACCAGATGCAAGTTCCTTCCCTTCAGGGGGAATTAGAGACACTTATGAAGCAAGAGGCTATACAGCATGGGACACATCAAGTCCTGCTTTTATAAACAAAACTGAAACTGGAGCTACATTATGCATACCAACCGCTTTCGTATCCTGGACAGGAGAAGCTTTAGACAAAAAAACACCCCTATTAAGATCCATAGATGCTGTAAATTCCCAAGCAATGAGACTTTTGAAAATATTTGGAAATGACAAAGGTGTAAAGAAGACAATAACAACCCTTGGATGTGAGCAAGAATTTTTTCTAATCGATGAATCATTTGTAGAACAAAGAGAAGATCTTCTTCTTTGTGGAACAACCCTTGTAGGTAAAGAAGCTCCAAAAGGACATCAGTTAGACGACCATTATTTTGGAACAATGAAAGAAAGAGTTTTGGCTTATTATCATGACATTGAAGATCAACTTCTTGATTTGGGTGTTCCTTTCAAAACAAGACACAACGAAGTTGCCCCAGCTCAATTTGAACTGGCACCAACATTCGAAAATGCAAATGTCGCAACAGATCACCAAATGATAACAATGCATGTTCTTAAAAAAACAGCAAGGGATCATGGTTTCGCTTGCCTGATGCATGAAAAGCCATTTGCAAGAATAAATGGTTCAGGAAAACATAATAATTGGTCAATATCTACAGATACAGGGATAAACCTTCTTGACCCAAGGGATGACACTCACGAAAACATGCAATTTTTGACATTTTTATGCTCTGTCATACAAGCAGTAGACAAACATGCAGATATATTGAGAGCTTCAATAGCATCGGCTGGAAATGATTTGCGTTTAGGTGGAAACGAAGCACCTCCAGCGATAATTTCAATATTCCTTGGAGATATGCTCACCGATATATTGAAACAAATAGAGGAAGGGAAAGCTAACTCCACTAAAAAAGGCGGAAAAATGAATCTTGGATCCAGAACAATACCTGAAATATCAAGACATAGTGGAGACAGAAACAGAACAAGCCCTTTTGCTTTTACTGGTAATAAATTTGAATTTAGAGCTCCTGGTTCAGCATGTTCAATAGCTTGGCCAAACACTGTTCTAAACACAATAATTGCTGAATCTATGGATGAGATTGCAACAAGTTTAGAAAAAGAAATTTCGTGGAAGTCTTCCAGAAACAGAACAAATGGGATAGAA
>CAYFJE010000095.1:0-3995 GCA_964343345.1 uncultured bacterium | reverse complement strand
AACCTGCACAGCATACAGATCTCATTAGAGAGATATGCTACTGACAATGATGGAATGTATCCTGCATATATATATGGGGGTTCTTTATTGTCATGGAAATGTTCATTTGGATACGGATGTACACATAGGATGAGTCGTCAAGCTCATCACAATGCTCAACACTATTATGGGGTTCCTGAAACATTAATAAATGATGGCTATCTTTCAATTTATCCCAGAAACCCTTTTATCAGGATTGGAAAATCAATTTGTGATTTAACTGGAAGTGATCCGAGATTTGGTTGTATTCCAGATCAAAATTCTGCAAATCCATTAACTACAGCTATTTCTGATAGTGGAAATGTTATGGCGAATATTTTGTCAGACCCTAATTTCACAGGGCCTGGTTTACCCGAGAATTTGAATTTTGGCGGAGACCTTGGAACATGGAGCCCAAACTGGACAACAGGAGGATCAATTCCTTATTATTTCATTGGTGACGGGAATCCTAAGACAAAAGATTTTATTCCGGGGTCTTTTATCTACAGGAGTTTAGGTTCTAGTGCAGGAGATTTAAGACAATGGTCAAATAGAGTTACGACTGGTCAGGGCATTTTGCCAAGTATGTATGAATCTTATGTGCTTTCTGCCTATGGTTCAGAAAGGTCTGTAGGGAAAGATTATCTTCATTGCCTAGATACAAAAATTCGTTCAGGAGGAAATGGTTTTTCCATGTATCCAGGAGAACCAGGGCACACCTGTGTTCCTAAAAGGGGTTTTAACCCTGGAGCATTAGCTAATTTTGAACCACATTACGGATCGGGAGATGTTGATGGAGATGGATATTCAGACACCATTCCAAATGTTATTTTTGCTAAAACCGATGCCTCTTTAACCTCTGGTTCAAATCATTCACCTACAAACGCTGATGGACAGACAGACGGATTGTTGATCTACTTCGCATCCGGTGTTGACCAGTCAGTCGGTGTTGATTAGAGATCTTTTTGCTTGTATATAATTATGTTGGAGGTTTTTTGTTATGGTTATTTCAGCGAATGAGTTACTTCAGATGACGGTTGATAGGGATGCTTCTGATTTGCATATTGGAACAGAGCGTCCGCCTTATATGAGGATAGATGGTTCTTTAAGGCCAACAGAGTTACCTATATTAACTGAAGCTGATGTTCTTAAACTTGGCAGGGAGTTACTTACTGCGAAAAGGGAACATGTGTTGGAAGAGCATGACGAATACGACTTCTCTTATCAGCTTCCAAATGCAGAGGGAAGATTCCGTGTTAATTTTTTCAGGCAAAAAGGGACTCCTGCTTTTGCTATTCGTTTCATCAAACCCGAAGTACCTTCTTTTGATGAATTGAAACTCCCTTATGCTATAGCAAATCTTTGGAATTTAAAAAGGGGAATAGCTATTGTTACAGGAACTACAGGTTCTGGAAAATCCACTACACTTGCAGCTCTTTTATCAAAAATAAATGAGGAAAGAAGTGATCATATCTTGACACTTGAAGACCCTATTGAGTACAGTTTATTTGATAGAAAGTCAATTGTTAATCAAAGAGAAATTGGACTTGACACAGATGATTTTGGGTCAGGCTTGAAGGTTGCAATGCGTGAAGATCCAGATGTCATTCTTATTGGAGAGATGAGGGATCAAGAAACAATTTCAGCTGCTTTGAAAGCTGGGATTACAGGGCATTTAGTCTTTTCAACCCTTCACACTTTAAACGTTGTTCAAACTATAAACAGGATCATTGAATATTTCCCTGCAGACTTTCAACAACAGATAAAGATAATGCTCGGTACAACATTGCAAGCGATAATATCTCAAAGACTTTTACCCAGGGTTGGTGGCGGGAGGGTTCCTGCTTGTGAGATTTTGATTTGTAATGCAAGGGTTTCAGAAAAAATCGCTGAAGAACCTGAATTGTCAATGCTTAACACCATCATGGAAGAAGATGAATTGGATGGAATGCAAACATTTGATCAGCATTTATTACAGTTATATACAGAAAAAAAGATAGAGCATGACACAGCACTTGCAGCAGCAACAAGCCCTCATGACTTCAAGATACTTCTTCAAAGAGCTTCAGGTGTAAGGAAGGCTAAGAATACTTATACTGGTGGCTTGTAATAACAGATTTTGATATTTCTAACGAGGATTTCCAAGATCCAATAGACAGAATACAAAAGAAAATAAATGCTGGTCCTGAAAAAATTACACTTCTCCAGGAAGAATTATTTAGGTTAAAGACAGAAAATGCTAAATACAAAGAAATGTCAAAAGCTCTTGGTTTTATAAGTTTATGGTCTACAAGTTTATTGAATGGAGAGTTAGAAAAAGAAGAAACACTTTTAGAGCTCAGTTCTCTTTTGAAGTTAAGGCATTTGGTTTTATGGGAAGAACAAGGGGAGGTAATGAGCCCTATATTCCAATGTGGTTCTGGAAAGAAAATTGACTTGAAGCCATTAAGAGTGGGAAAGGAGATTGCTGGATCAACAAATGTTATTGGAAGAATTAGATTTTTTGATTCCGAAAATTGTTCTATCAATGTGAAAGAAGGTTTTTGGTCGAAAGGAAAATCTTTAATATCCATACCAATAAAAAAAGGGATCAAATCTTATGTTCTAGAAGCATCTGATTTTTTTGATGGGATGCCTTTGAAAAAAACTACATTTGAGATTTTAGAGATTCTTGCTCCATGGACAGTTCTTGGTAGATGAACCCCTCAAAAAACCTGCATCAACGAAGATACGATATAGATTCTTTAAGGGTTGTTGCAATCTTTTTATTAATTTTTTACCATCTTACTGTTGTTTTTCAGCCATGGGGGTCTCTTATCCCTGGTTTTTTCCAAAATGAAATTTCACTTGATTGGATATGGTTTTTTTCTGGTTTGATGAATGTTTGGAGGATTCCTATTCTTTTTGTAATTTCAGGAATGGGGGTTGCGTTTTCGATGAGAAAACGAAATCTGAAGGAACTTCTTTCAGAAAGATGTTTAAGGATACTCTTGCCATTGTTTTTTGGAATTTTTATAATCGTTCCTCTCCAGTTTGAGTTTTTGTTTTTGCAAAAAGAAGCTCATCAATTTTTTTCTTCTTATTCTCCAAATCCATCCCATTTATGGTTTTTAGCGAATATATTTATTTATGTATTGTTTTGTTCGCCGATATTTTTTTATTTGAAAAAAAAACCTGATTCTTGGATTGGCAAAACTTTAAAATTTCTGACTTCTAGTTATTTAGGCTTGGCAGTGTTGGTCGGAATTTTTTGTTTAGAGTCAGAAATACTGGTAGGCTCTTGGAGGTTTGGCAGAGTTTCTTTTGAAAGTTATGCTGGAACCGATCATGGTTTCTTTATCGGCCTGCTATGTTTTTTAAGTGGTTTCGCATTTATTTTTTTCGGAGATTTTTTTTGGAAGATAGTGGAATATCTTAAAAAAATTACATTATTTTTAGCTTTTATTTTATATTTTTTGAGATTGTCAAATGAGTTCGTCAATCCCCCTTGGGCTATGGCAATTGAATCCTGGATGTGGATGTTTGCTATTTTCGGATACTTTTTTTCTTACAGGAACAAAAAGAATAAAATTTTCATTTATCTGAGCCCTGCTGCCTATCCGTTCTATATTACACATATGTTGTTTATGAATATTTCATGCTTTTTTTTGATACCAATGAACATAAACCCTCTTTATAAATTCCTCTTGATACTTTCTTTAACTTTCTTCGGATGCTTTTTTTCCTATGAATTTTTAATAAGGAGGGTTAGTTTCCTTAGACCTTTGTTTGGGTTGAAAACTCAGAAAAAAACAAACACAAATTGACATTTCCTCATATAATGGTAAGGTTTTAGAAATGAAGTTAAGCAAATTACTTTACATTGTATTTTTAGTTTTCTGTTTCTCCAGTTGTGATGGAGGGGGTACTTCAGGTACAAATAGCGGTATTGTTGGCGGCGGAAGCGGCGGCGGAAGCGGCGGCGGAAGCGGCGGCGG
>CAYFJE010000094.1:0-4043 GCA_964343345.1 uncultured bacterium | reverse complement strand
AGGGGTTTTTCAAAGATTAGTTTATTACTGAAGATTTTCTTTATAAGTCTTTTTTTTCCCCTATACCTTATTCTTGCAGAAAGCTGTACTGAAAGGTTTTCTGGACATGTAAGCCAATTGACCCTTGTTAGGTAAATTTCTTTTTTTGAAAAAGAATCTCTATCCCCTACAGTGACTGTATTTGTTTTATGGTCTTTTTTTACGACATAAACTGGTTTCCCTAAAGCAACCCCTCCCAAACCTCTCCTCTGACCAAGGGTAACAGTAAAATGACCTTTATGTTGCCCGATAACATTTCCTTGCATATCTAAAAGATCCCCAGGATCTTCTTTCCCAAGAAACTTCGTCAAGCCTTCTGGTGCAAAACACAAATCTTGACTTTCTGGAGTATCAGCAGTTGGTAATCCCCCTTCTAAAGCTTCCTTTCTAACAATGGCTTTGTCTTCAACATCTCCTAAAGGAAAGACTATGTCTTCTAGCGATTCTTTTGATGTTGGCCATAGAAAGTAACTCTGATCTTTTTCTTGAGAATCTGCTTCATGCATCTCATATGAGTTTTTATTTTTGAAAATTTTCGAATAATGCCCTGTTGCCAAACCCTGTGCACCCATGCGTTTAGCTTGATTGAGCAATTCTTCAAATTTAACTTTCCTATTGCATTCGACACAAGGGTTAGGTGTCAGTCCGTTATTCAGGTTGTCAAGAGCATGGTCAATAACATTTTTTTTAAAAGATTCTGAATAATTAACTGCCATAAAGGGTATTTTCAATTTATCTGCAACACGCCTTGCAGTTTGACCAGTCCTGATATTACAACAAGAAGAACCCTCTCCTTCAGTCAGCCTCATAAAAAGACCTATGACATCATGGCCTTGTTTAACTAACCTCTGTGCTGCTACGCTGCTATCAACGCCTCCAGATAGTGCAGCTACTATTTTCAAAATTACAAAAGAGCAGAATTTATTTTATCTGTCCATTCGTTGATAAAGTTTGGAGTGAACCCTGAAGCCCTCTCAATAGGTTCACCATCTTTAAATAAAATAAAAGTTGGAATACTCATAACTCCATAATCTGCAGCAATTGAAGGGTTTTCATCTATGTTAACCTTAACAACCTTTGCCGAATCTCCAACTCCTTCGGATAATTTATCGACATAGGGAGCAGCAGCTTTACATGGACCACACCACTCAGCCCAAAAGTCAACCAACGTCAACCCATCTTTTATATTTTCTGAAAAATTATCCTTATTTAACTCAATCGCCATTTTTCCCTCCTCTTTAAACCGGTAAAAACATTCTAATATTCTGAAAACAAAAAATGTTTCTATTTGTTTAGCTTTTTCTTTATTTGATTACTCGAAATAGATGGCGTTCTTTCCAAATAAACAACTTCGCAATATTCTTTCAAGTAATCAAACTCTCCCTTCCAGTCATCTCCAATACCAAATATATGTATGTTATATTTTTGAATATCTTGAATCTTTTGGCTCCAAGATGATTCGGGGATTGTTTTGTCAACAAACTTAATTGAAGAAACTATCTCCCTCCTTTCATCGTAAGGGATAACAGATTTCTTATTTTTACGCTCATTAAACTCATCAGTTGAAACTCCGACAATCAGCTCGTCCCCCAAAGAGTTGAGTCTTTTTAAAATGTTCAAATGACCTATGTGGAATAGATCAAATGTTCCATATGTAATAATCCTTATTTTCTTTTTCATAATTTATTCCCACGCACTAAAGAATTGAATGTGCGATGGATTCTGATTTCTCTTTGCTGGAACCTTCATGTAATCACCATAAAAGTCTTTAAGATACTTATCATAATTATTCGGAATTGGAAAACTGCAACCTTCAAAAGAGTGCCTTTTTAGAGGAAATATGTCCTCTTTATTCCACCATTTTTTATTTGCAATTTCATGTGGGTGCTTAACAATCCTTGAATTCTGAAGCGGTATATTCATGCTAAGCAAAAATATTTTTGAAAGATTCCTCACTTTTAGGAACTTCAAGAATGGCCTAATCAATATGTTGTAGAAAATGGATCTTTTTTCCAGATGTTGTAATTCATCTAAAAGTTTTAAACTATTGGTAATTTTTTTATTTCTAAACGAATAATTTATAAATATGTCTATCCAAGCCCCTTGAGGATTTTTGCTTGAAATAAGATTTTTATTTTCGATTGCAACACTTCTGACATCTCTTACTTTTGCACAACACCTATTTTTTTTTATTGACTTTGTTGCAAATCTGTCCCCATATTTTTCTAAAATAATATTTTCAGGCAATTTTTTTTCTTGATCTACCTTTTTAAGTTTTTCAAAATCTTCAACAGTCATGCATATATCTATATCATCATCCCATGGAATAAATCCTTTATGTCTTATTGCCCCTAAAAGAGTTCCTCCGTCAAGCCAATAGCTTATTTGATTTTTTTTACATAATTCATCAAATGAGATTATCATTTGTAAAAGTCTTTTCTGAAGTTCCTTTACATCCACATCCCCATCTTTATTATTCGCCAATCGCCCTTGGCTAAATGTTGGTAAAAATTGTGGATTATGTGAAAATCCAATCAAGCCTAAAGAGATCGCCCAAAGGACATGGGGGGCTCCAACTTCTGCAAGGAAAACCCACTGAGACATCTTCACAAGAGAAATAACAAAAGCAATAATCTGTAATTTTGAAGAAGACAGCCTGTCTAGCTTTCCCTTTGTTGCTAAAACTGACAATGTAAAAAAATTTGCTAGATGGAAAATAAAATTTAAAACACCATCTAAACTAAAAATTGGAAATATTGGTTTTGAGAATTCTCCCAATTGAAACAAAAGCAAAAATGATAACAAGTACAAGAAATGACCCCACTTTAATATCTTTTTATCCCTAACAACAAAAGTACTGAAAGCATTGTTGATAAATGAATAATTTATTTTTCTATTTTGGATATCGCTATATCCTTCCCGTTGCGATGCGACAAGAGGATAACTGCAATAAACATTTTTATAAGGATGAACCTTTAACTGATAATACTTGTCAATCTCTAAATCAATTTTTTGGTTCACATCTAATGAATTTTCTTGAAGTATTTTTTGATATATGGAGTTCCTATATGCAACAGCATGCGTAGTACTGCCGCCTTCAACTTTTACAAGATTTGGAGAATATTTAAATGATTGTTTCTTTAAGTTGATCCCCAAATAAAACATATCCCAGTCTTCTGGAAGTTGGTGTATTGAAAAAACCATATTCTTAACTGTGTCTTTACCGAAAACAACATCATCTTCAAATATTAAAAAGTTTTTTAAATTTTTCTTTTTTGCAAGTTCTATAATTTTCAAAGTGCTCACCTTGCAACCAACAGCACCATCTCCACTTGGAGGAATAACACCAGAAAATCTTGTTACCCTATCTTGAATTCCAATCTTTTTTGCCTCTTTTAAAAAATCTTCCCATCTATCTGGTCTTGAATCTAAGTTAATGCAGAATATCTGTTCAAAAAAATCAAAAGGATTCATTATTCAAGACAGATTATAAACAGCCAAAAAAACTTTTTTATCCTTGTGTTCAATCTTCCAAAAATACACTTCAAATTCGAAAGAATTCAGATTTGAAAAAGGAAACTAAAACTAGAATTGTTTTGTGGATCAAAAAAAAATCTTCTGGTTCTTATTGTTTCTCATGGCTTCTTTTTGGCTCAATGGACTTGGGAAAGAAAAAACAAAATCTCTTTTCACATCTTCAGGAGAACCAAGAAGGATTTATGAATCAAAAATATCTATTTGGGACCAAGATAAAAAAATAGCTAGGATTATTGCAAATAGTTTAGAAGAAACGAAAGAAAACAACTGGTTTATTTCAGATATACAAGAAGCTCTTTTTTATCGAAATTATGAACCTTATGTTGAAGTTGAAGCGAGATCAGCAAAATACAACGACCTGATGGAGACATTGGAATTTTCAGGCCCTTTTACAGCAATGACAAAAGATGACATTGTTGCCAAAACAATGAGGGCATTTTGGACTAAAAGATCTCAACTTCTTTTTT
>CAYFJE010000093.1:0-4087 GCA_964343345.1 uncultured bacterium | reverse complement strand
TCCTTTTCAGGTTTGCTAACTTCGTTTTCGTATGTTTTATCTTCTTCAACCATTAGATTATTTTTCTTCCTCGTTTATCAAATTGTCTAAATTCAGGAAAACTAAATTTTTTAGATTGACCTAATTTTTTACCTATTGAAGGTGCCATTAATATTGCAGTAGATGCAATAGGATGTCTCCATGCCCATTTAGCTGCACCCCAAGCCATTCTAGGTAATGTTTTTCCTAAAAATCTTTGTTCTTTACTAGCTTTTGCAAAAATATTACCTTTAGGTATTCTTTTTTTATTATACCTAGACTTTTTTGCTGTTATTTTTGGTTTATATACTACTAATTCTTTTGCCATATTAGTATCTAACCTTTTTTCCTTTTTTTTTAGCGTATTTTTTAGCTGCAGCTTTACCTTTTTTAGTATAACTGAACTTTTTCTTTCCTACTTTTGGCATATTTTCCTTTCTAAACCCAAGTAAATTCTCTTTTACTTTGTTTTGCTTTTTTTAACCTAGCATTTATTTCTTGTCTACTAAATTTTTTACCTGCACGTCTTTCTCGATCAATTTTTTGCATTTCAATTCGCATATTTTGATCTTTTTTGAAACCACCTAAAGCAGCATATGTTGCTGTTCCAAGAGCAACTCCTGCTCCTATTGCAGCAAACCTACCAAATGCTTTATTAAAAGACATTTTTGGTTTTCTTTTTTTGATTTCAGTTCTATATCTTTTAACTGCTGGTACTTTCATTATGCTTTCTTGTCGTCATCGTTTAATATCCATGCACCTAATGCACCAATACTAGCTACTTTACCAGCTTGAATGCCAAATTGTGTTTTTGGATATCTTTTAGCAAAGTGTCCTATAGCTTGACCTTTTAATGCGTGTCCATAACCATATGCTTTACCATAAGGTGCTTTTTTTGCACCTTTCATACCAGCTTTAGCACCCATTGCCATGCCAGCTCTCATTGCTTTAACATTGTAAGCTGCACCAATAGCTGCTTTTTTTGCCCACATGCCACCACGCAGACTTTTTCGCTTTTTGATGCCACCCATGCCAATCTTAGATCCAGCTTTTCTTAGCGTTCTTCTAAACTTAGAAGCACTTGCTAATGTTTTAACTAAGCTCATGCTCATATTTATCCTTTTTTGTTGTTGTTATTATTTCCAGACATCATACTCATAATACCTACTGCACCAGCTCCTGTTGCTGCGTAAGGTGCTATATCTAATGCTTTGTTAATTCTTTTAACCCTTCTCTTTGTAGATTCAGGTTTTTTCCAGGCATACTTTCCGATTTTTGAAGCTCTTGTTGGACCTAATCCTTTTCTTTTATCAAGAAATTTATCTACTGTTTTTTTTCCAAAAATACCTTCAAATCTTTTTACGAGCTTATCAACGTCTTTTAAAGCTCCAAATCTTTTTATCATCTTAATAAACCTTGTCTAGCAGCATCCTGTACTGTTGGCATTGGCATTTGAGTTCCAGCTCGTTTGCCCATAGCTGCCATTTGAGGACTCATTTGCTGCTGTCTTAATAAACCCTCTTGTTGTTTTTTTGCCATCTCTGGCATTAACTTAGCTCTTAATATCAGTTGAAGCTCCTGTTGTTCTTCAGGATTCAACATTATTAATTTATCTGCTAATTTTTCTATACTTTTAGTTTTCATGATTTAAACCATTTCATTGCTTCTATGAATGTTTTTTCAGGTAAATCTATACGACCTTTACCCTGCCATCCACCAGTAGGATCCATTTCTGCTGCTGTGGGTTGCACAACACCAAAACCTCTTTTTCTACGTTTATTTTTTAATTTACGTAAAGCTTTTGCACTAAGTGTTCTCATCCAAAATACCTTTGTTTCTTATATTTCATTATTTTCTCAGTAGCTCGAAATTCAGGATTCTTCAGGTTTTTAGATAAACCTAATGAAGATTGTTTGGCTTTTGCACGTTCGCTTTTTAGCCATTTTAGATCCATTCGTTTTATAGCTTCCCCACGTGTTGGCTGCTTTCCGAATAATCTACTTAAAAATTTAGTTGCTATCATTTTCCTTGTCCATTGTATTTCTTAAATTGACGTCTCTTGTGTTTGTTCATTTTGCACTTACTCGGATTCCTTCCGATCGAAGTTTTGTGATGTACTGGCTCATGAGCTACAAAGTCTTTAAACTTCCTAGCCATTAGTCGTTATCAAGAATATCCCATATCACAGCACCTGTTATGGCACTAGATACTTTCGGATTTCTTTTGATCCACTTACCTGTTGCTTTAGAACCTATATGAGCTTTCTTTTGAGCACCATATAGTCCTTTGGCGATGCCTGGTTGACCTTTTTTGGCTGCGTAATCAGCAGTCATTTTCGTCACCTTGCCTATCTTTTTCTTGCCTTTGTATAGGGTTCTAAGCATACTTACGCCTATTCTCCCTGCACCTACAAATGGTATCATATTGTTCCTTTCTTATAATCTATTCGTACAAAACCCCCCTAAACAAGAGTCATCGAAGATCGATGATCTTGATGGGGTGAAATTAAAACCTACCTAATTTAGTGATGTCAAAGGATCAGCTCGCTTCGCTCGCTGTCTTTATCTTTGTTGTTGTCGCTGTGTCTTTATTGCTAAAGGCTTTAAGGTCGCTGTTGTGTTCTCGATGGTTCACACAAGAGCTCCAATGTCACAGCTCCAACTACCACTCCCCCTCTATGTGTCAATAAAATCATACACTTCGTGTACCCTTCGCTCCCTTCGGTCGCTCAGTTGATTATATTGCCATCATATCGGTGTCGTTATTATGTCAATCGCAAGCGATTGGCTCTAATAATCTTTGGATAATTAGTTATCGAATGCTTCGCAAGCGATAACCATTATCGTGGTAGTGTATTAGGAATCAGTTACTTGTGGCTAAATCACTTGATAATTGATTGCTGATACACTTTTAAACTATTGATATATATAGCTATCTTGATTGCTAGTATATTAATAGACACACTAAATAGTGCTAATTCGAGGGTAAATCGGAGGCACATAACATAGGAGGATATATGGAAGAAGATTATCTAGATGATTTCAGTCCAATGATTCACGATTTAGATGAATATCATAATGAGTTAGCAGAAGAATTTGCTGATGAGTTTGAAGATAATGATAAATCAGAGGTATAATATGTTGAACTATAATCAAGAAATACTCTTGGATAGTGATACTCATAGACATGGTAGTTATTATGCTATTAATTATGAGTATTATTCTCCAGAAAAAGAGATTCTACAGCAAAGAGATAAAGAAATGCGTAGAATATTGAGGAAACACAATCATCTTTGTCGCCTTTCAGTTGAACAAAGATAATTGTTCATTTAATAATAACTAACCATAGGAGGTCATATGACTAAACAATACGATAGAAGTGCAGTATATAATATGCCATTAGAAGAAAAGGTACAAAAAGGTATATTTATTGCACCAGTATTAAAAAGAATATTGGATGCACAAAATGTGGAGATTTCAGCAGTTAGAAAAGAATTAGCTGAAACTAAAGCACAAAATGCTGAAATTATTGCGATTATGAAGAAATTCGTAACTAAAGCATAATTTAAATCAATACAACTAGCGATATTGCCTTTCAGGTATCGCTAGTTTTAAAAAAAAATCAATTAAAATAAGGAGTGATGATTATGTCTGATAAAGTTAAAATGAAAGAAGATGGTAAATTATATGCTTGGTGTGACATTAGAAAAGATTGGGTAAGAGTAGTATTATGTCAACAATGTGAACATACATATGTAATTCCAGGAATAATGATGGCTCTATGTAGTGATTGTCAAGAAGAAAGGATATAGAGAGTATGGATGAAGAACTATTTTGGGCAAATGATACTAATAATCATTTAAAAGAACCAACAATTAAAGAATACAAAGAGGCAATTCAAATATTAATGGTTGACTATGCCGATGTATGGGAAAAAACAGGAACATTTGAAGAAGTTAATAAAAAACTTAGAAAGCTAGGGATATAGAGAGTATGAAATATACAACAGTTAAATATTCTGAAATAGCCAAAGATCCTACTATGCGATTAGACGCTAAATATTGGATAAG
>CAYFJE010000092.1:0-4157 GCA_964343345.1 uncultured bacterium | reverse complement strand
AGAAACCATTCTTTCTTTTCTCTGGTATAGTAACCATTGTGAAAGGCAATTTTTTCAAGTGTAGTGAGTGCGGATGGGAGGACAACGCAAGGAACCAGAAGGTTTTGTCGATTGTCTGGACAGGCCTTTACTGGATGTTCAAGGATTGGATATTCCTTATGTGGCCCATAATCCCCCTTTACCTTGCTGGGTTCATTGTTCTCTTTTGGAAAGACTTGAAGAAAGAGTGGGTTGGCTTCTTGAGGAATCCAGGTTTTTCGCTGCCTCTCACAATCTATCTTTTTGCAAGATTGCATGGAGGTCCCGTTGGAGAGGTTGTCACGGGTTTCAATTCGCTTTGGTTTGTGTTTGCTCCCCTCTGGTTTTACCTTGTTTTCGAAGGAATGAAGAAAAGGGGATCATGCATCAAGCTCAAGTGCAGAAAAGCCAATCCGAAGAAAATGAACCCTGTTGCAAATGGCTTCAAGTGGGCCCTTCTTGCTTTCATCTTCACTTTCGGCGCATTGTTTGGAGCGCCAAACAGCAATGCAGTCGCAGTGTTGGCGATGATATGGATAGGATTCGGTTTCATTGGTTATGCAAGGGCCGGAGGGTTCAAGAGGAAATAAAATAGCATTATGAGAGTTGATGGAAGGAAATTTGATGAGCTTAGGCCAATTGAAATCATTCCAAACTGGACAGAGAATCCTGATGGTTCCGTTTTGATAAAGTGGGGCAGGACATGGGTTTTGTGCACTGCCTCTATTGAATACAGATCTCCAGTTTGGCAAAAGGAAAAAAATGAAGGGTGGGTTACTGGAGACTATGGAATGCTTCCAGGATCTACAGATACAAGAAAAAGAAGACCCGGCTTGAGGCCTGACAGCAGGGGAACGGAGATAAAAAGGCTTGTAGGCAGGAGCTTGAGGGGCGCATGTGATCTTTCTGCAATACCTGGCTGGACGATATCAGTCGATTGCGATGTCCTCCAGGCAGATGGAGGGACAAGGGTTGCTTCTATCACTGGCGGAATGATAGCTTTGAGCATTGCAGCTCAATCAATGGTCGAAAAAGGCCTTTTGGCCTCTGTGGAGAAATTGGTAAGAGAGCCAGTTGTTGCAATATCATTAGGGATAGTCGGTGATGACAGTGTCCTTGATCTCAACTACAAGGAAGATTCAACAGCTGAAGTTGACTTGAATCTTGTGGGTACATTGGATGGAAAATGCATTGAGGTTCAAGGAACATCAGAGGGAAGGGCGATGGAGAAGAAGGATCTCGATAAACTTCTGGAACTTGGATTCAAGGGGCTTTCTAGCGTTTCATCCATCGTGAAGCCTTTCTTGAAGGGTCAATGACACATAACCTACTCTTTATACTTACATGCTTGTGCCTAGCCTACCTTTCAGGTGCACGTTCCGGATTGCTGTTCTTCTGGATGATGTCTTTGCTTTTGATCAGATACTATCCATTGCCGACTTATGGGCTTGGAATCATGTTTCTAGCGTTCTTTCTCTTTAGTGTCAAGATAATGACAGAAGGTACTTACGGTGATGTTTGGGGTGAAGGGGACACACTTCGATAGGAAGTGGGGCATAATTAACTCTATATAGTTATTTCCGATAATCAAGATTATGTTACATAAAGTATTGTACAGGGGGGAAACCAAGGTTTTTTAGCTCTAAATCCTTTATTATTAACCTATGAAGAAGATACTATTGGCTTTATGTGCTCCTTTTTTAGGACTAGCAACAACACATGGCCTTCTTTCAATAGTATTATCTTTTGTAACATCTAATCTCATAGATCAATTCTGGCTTGGAAAAAACATGTGGACTTTACCTACAGGGCTTTACTTTCTCTTCTATTATTTGATTGTTTTTTTAAAGTTCAGAAAAAATCTAGAAACCTGATATATTTCTAAATGCAAAGTTTTTTAAATCTTTCAAGAATTCAGATGGTTTTTGTTTTCTTACATCAGGAAATCCTCTGAATTTGCTTTCATTAAAAGTCACTATTCTTTCTATTTTATTGTTTTTTATAGCCCAGTAAAGGTTGGCTTCCTCAATATCAGATGTGTAGAACCTTTCTTCTTCCATCTTTCTTATCCCTTCTTCAAGATGGTATGCTGACATATGAAATATCCTCATGTTGCCAAAAGTTCCAAATTCTTTGACAATCTTGTTTATGAAATTGTGTTTCAACGGAGGATAGATGATAGAAGGGTTGGAAAGGCTTGTGAAGAGTTGTGAGATGTGATACGAGCTGATTATCCCTTGTATATCGTCTCCATACTGGCACCTTTCTGACTTCAGTGCACTTATTAACTCTCTGCAAGTGTCTGTTTCTGGACATTTTATAAATGTCGCTACGAGAGGGCCTTTATCAATCAAAAATCTCATGTTTTAGCCTTATCTCAACTGTTGCTATTGGAATATTCAAGAGCCTGTGGTCTCCTTTTGTCATAGGGTCAGGAGATGATTCAACTTCATATTGAAGGACTGAAGGTGGTTTTGATTTTGTTTCTGACATGAATTCTGTCAAGCTGGATTTATGAAAGTAAATTCTTTTTCCGCGTTTGATTCCAGAGATCTGCCCTTCCCTAAAATACTTTCTTACTGTAAAGGGTTTAACTGAAAGAAGCTTTGAAACTTCTTCCACAGTTAAAAAATCATTGTTTGATTCTTGTGACAACATATACGAATCAATATTAACATAAAATAACTATTAAACAACATATAACAACATAAAAAAGTACTTAATTTAGTTAAAAAAACAAACTGAAAAAAATGATTTCAGTTAATTTTCAGTTAAAAAAATATTTTTGAAAAAGCGATAAACAGAGCTCTTCCTTTCTTTTTTTAACAACTTTTAAGCAATGTGATAGTTGAGTCGTAAATATCCTTTTTGGTTAATTCTTTTTAAAATTAGCAATATGAATATAGGTTTAGTGGTTTTTTCTCTTTATATTGCTTTGATGTTTTTTCATGCATGGACAGGGAACAAAAGGATAAAAAATCCTGTTGATTTCAATGTTGCAGGTAGAGGTCTTCCAGGTTTAGTCATAGGTCTATCTTTTTATGCTTCTTTTATGAGCACCAACTCTTTTCTGGGCTTGGCAGGCAGATCTCACTCGTGGGGTTTTTCGATATGGGGCTCAGGAATTCTCTTTATCGTCTTCGCTTGGCTTTCCTGGAGGTTTATAGCCCCTCGTCTCAGAGAGAGAACTGAAGAACTAGGCGCCCTAACCCTTTCAGATTATCTCGGTTATGCTTTTAACAGTAAGCCTTATGAGAAAGCTGTTTCTGTTGTTATACTTCTTGCAAGCATTCCTTTCATGCAGGCTGTTTTTAAAGGTGTTTCCCTTGTAATTCAACAACTTACAGGGCTTTCTCCAGGACTTTCTCTATTGACGGCATGGTTTGTTGTTGTTGTCTATACTGTTGCTGGAGGCTTTCATGCTGTTGCAAAAACCGATGTTGTTCAGGGTGTGATAATGGTAATTGCATCTGTCTGTCTTCCTTTTTCTATGATTAAGGCCGGAGGCGGTTTTCAAAATCTTCTGGAAGTTTCATCTATAGATGCAGGTGTAAATACAGTGAATGTTTGGACCATGGCTCCGCTAGGTGCCGTTTTAGGGATAGGACTTGCCGGAGGTTTCAAGATGATGTCTGAGCCAAGGCAGGTCTCTCGTTTTTTTGCTATAGAAAAAACTGAAATAAAAAAAGGTCAGAGCATAGCATTGTGGACTCTTTCCATCTCTTATCTTCTGATTCTCCCTGTTGGATTCCTTTCTAGAGGTTTTTTGCAAGGGTATACGGGTGATCTTGACAAAATTGTCCCTACCCTTCTTTCTATGCCTGAAGTTGTACATCCTCTCTTAGGAGCTGTGTTTCTTGCTGCTTTTCTTGCGGCTGCAATGAGTAGCCTTGACTCAATACTCCTTGCTGTTTCTGGAAGCATTCAAAGAAGTCTTGTTGGGAAAACTGGAACAACCAGTCAGCAAGAGCTTCATTTAACAAGGTGTATTGTTATTTTTTTAAGCATCGTTCCAGCATTGCTTGTTCTTTACAACCCTGGAGAGATAATAGCTTTGACCACTCTTTCTGGAGCTGTGTTTGGAGCTGCTTTCCTTCCTTCTTTAAGGGTTATATTGATCCACCAAATTGAGATTACAC
>CAYFJE010000091.1:0-4181 GCA_964343345.1 uncultured bacterium | reverse complement strand
TTGGGTTAAGAATGGGCTTTCTGGGGCCTTTACATAAAGAAGTTATTCAGGAGAGGATAGAAAGAGAGTTTGATTTGGATATTATTTCCACAGCACCTACTGTTTCATATAAGGTTTTGACTGCCGACAAAGATTCCCACTTTATAAAAAGGATTAAAGATATTCCTTATGACAAAAATATAGTTGAATGGATGGAGCCAGTGGTTGATGCAACTATATCTTTTCCAGATGGCTATCTGGGAAAGGTGATGGATTTGGTTCAAAAGAAAAGAGGAACTTTTATTTCTATGGAAAACAATGGCAATAGAATTTTTGCGAAATATGAAATACCTTTGGCTGAAGTTGTAAATAACTTTTTCTCAAATTTAAAATCGTCAACACAAGGTTATGCTGGTCTTGATTACAAATTTTCAGGATGGAGAAATTCAGATCTTCAAGTAGTTGAAATTAATGTTGCAGGTAATTCTGTTGAAGCTCTTGGAAACATAATACCAAAAGATCAAGTTTATTCTTTTTCGAGATCTTTGGTAGATAAGCTTGCAAAAGAAATCCCGAGGCATCAGTTCAAGGTTCCTGTTCAAGCTTTTTCAGGGGGTAGGGTTGTTGCAGCCAAAACGATTCCCCCTTATAGAAAGGATGTTATAGCAAAATGCTATGGAGGGGATGTCACGAGAAAGAGAAAACTCCTTGAAAAGCAGAAAGAGGGAAAGAAAAGACTTAAGCAGGTTGGGACTGTTGCCATACCCCAATCAGCATTGCTTTCAATTTTAGATTTATGAGGTCGGGTTTTTTGTTGGTTGACAAACCAAAAAAATACACAAGTCATGATGTTGTTGCAATAATTAGAAAAAAGTTAAATATAAAAAAAATTGGCCATTGTGGTACCTTGGACCCTTCGGTTACTGGACTTTTGGTTCTTGCTGTAGGAAGAGAGGCAACCAAGTTGAGTTCTTTTGTGTCAGAAACAAAAAAACGTTATATTGGTGTCGGGAAGTTGGGTGTTACAACTCCAAGTCAAGACTTAGACACATCTCCTATTTCGGAATCTGTTGTCAAGGATGTCGAATTTGAAAATTTATTGGTTTGTGCTAAGAAATTTGAAGGTTCTATTTTTCAAAAACCACCAATGTTTTCTGCTGTTAAAAAAAATGGATCTCCGCTTTATAAGCTTGCTAGAAAAGGTTTAGAGGTTGACAGAGTCAGTAAGTGGAGATATGTTCATTTTTTTAAAATCAAGAATTTAGATTTGCCTTATTTTGATTTTGAAACAGATGTTTCGAAAGGTACCTATGTGAGAACCTTGGTTCATGACATTGGGCAAAGTCTTGGGTGTGGTGCGGCATTGTCTGAATTAAGGCGAGTTCAATGTGGTCGTTTTCATGTAGATAATTCTTATGATTTAGATTTCTTGACATCTTTGGAATTGGAAAAAATAGAATCTTTAATTATTCCAGTTGAATGTTAATCTTTGTTTAAGATGTAATATATACATAATGAATTTTTTAAGGTTTTTTCTTTTGTTGTTCGTTTTTTCTTCTTGTGCAAAAACTGTTACTGGGGCTCAGGCAAATGTAACTCTTATTGATTTAGAGATGGTTTTTAGAGGTAATGTCAACCCTTACAATTATTTTTATTATTTTGTTTTCATGATGGAAGAATCTGTTGAGAAAGTGAAGAATCTTGCATTGACTGGAGAAAATACGATTGTTTTAAAGAAAGAAAATGGAAGTGATTTTGATTGTGCAAATGATGATTGTACAAATATGCTTGCAGACCTCCCAGTAAAGATAGTTCATCCCTTAATAGAGGATTTTTCTTCAGTTATTACCGATATGGATGTCCTTTCTTCAACAATAACTTTAGAGGATTCTTTTACTGAAGATATCCCTGTTGATGCAGTTGTGTATTTGGGACTAGGGGAAAGTCTTGCACCTGCAGCAAGTGTTTTGACTCCGAACAGAGGAGAATATTGGACAAGGTATCTTTTGTATACATCAGATCAAGATTTAACTGGGGGACAGCCTAAGTTTTTACATGGAAGAGGGGGTAGAAGAATTGAAGGTGGACAGGAAGTAAATTACATATATCAACCTCCAGATGATTTGGATTTATTAACAAATTGGTATCAGTCAGCTGAAGTTTTTGGCTTTGATTACTATGAGGCAGAGAATGTTTCCTCAAATGCTATAAGGTTTACTTTGAGGCTTGAAGAATGGATTGGTGATGTTGATACATTCAAATTTCAGATACTCGTAACCTCAGGAGGTGGTGTTGATTACATAACAAACGAGCTTGGAAATGAAACAGGTTTCAATGTTGATTGGCTCGACCCTTATATCATCGAACTCCCTTCTCCTCTTCTTGAAGGTTTTGAATACAGTGAAGATTTACAGGGTATTGAAAACTCTTACGATACAACACAATCTGCAGCAGATTTGATTTGGTGGAGGGTTTACGTTCGATGAAGAATTTTTTTACAGATTGGTTAACATTTACTTTCATTATCGCCGTTGTTTGGTTCGGAGGTCGTGGAATGGGTTACATAAATCTCGAAAAAACATTTGAAGAGCAGGTCAGGGTTGCTGCAATGGCAGAAATAGAACCTGATGAAATAGAGATTTTAAAAATTGAAGGAATGAGTCAAGATCCTCCTTCTCTTGAATCTTTTGAGCTTAAGGCACCCACTGCACGATTTGGAAGATTGAAGATTAGGGATTTGTACATAAGCATTAACGGGATGATTTTTGAAGAGGGAAAATTTGATTTTAAAAATTATTATTCTGACGCATTGGTTCCAAAAAATGCGAAAAATGGGAAAATATCTTTTCAACTTCTTTGGAAAGACCTTGAGGAAAGCATCTCAAAAATAGCAAAAAATTCAATTCCTAAGGTTTTTTTAAACAAGGAAATAAAACTTATTAATATATCAGGTCAATTACAGCTTGTTATTGGAGACGAGTTTGATTCAGAGATGATACCTTCAGAATTGATAATCGAAGAAAAAGGACTTGTTAGGTTCAGGATTTACCCAAGCAATTGGCTTCTGAAAGAGCTTCCAGAAGCTTTTCGTGACCAAACCTTAGCTGAAATGCCTGGATATAAAGGTTTAGGTTGGGTTTGGACACAGGAATATTCTGAGGAAGCAATCAGTTTTCTTGGAACGATTGACAATTAGGTTTAAAAAAGCATGAAAATTCAAGATTATGGGCCATGTCCTTCAGACGATTCTTTACAAGAATACATTGATGATTTTTTATCAAGCTTTAAAAAATGGAATAGAAGAAAATTAATTTCAAAAAAAATAGATTATGTTGTTTCTTTTTCTGACAAAGCTTTCTTTTTCCTCTTTAATGCTAAAGATTCTTTGTCTAAAAAAGACAGAAATCTTGTGGAAAAATCCTTAGCTTACTTTTGTTGGCCAAACGATTTGATATTAGATTCGCTTGGGCCAATCGGATTCACTGATGACACTTTTCTTTTGTGTTTCGTCATTTTTTCATTAAATAAAAAATTTAATAGAAAAAACTCTATCAATTTAGAGTCTTGTCAAAAAATACTTGATGAAGCACCTTCTTACTTGGGTGAAGGTATTAAAAAAAGACTCAAAGAACATGTTTTCCATTGGAGCAAATAGCAAATAGAATAGTAAGGTTTATGTCTGATACACAAAAGAAAATCGAAGAGATGTTTAAGTCAGCAAGGCTTAACAGGGATCATTTTGGAGTTGAGACTTTCAATATGTTGAGAGCTCAAATTAAAAATGCAAGAATCGAGAAGATGAGCGACTTGACTGAAGAGGATGTTGTGAAAGTTGTTAAAAGAGAATGTAAGCAGTTAAATGAGTCAATGGAGGCTTTTAAGGTTAGTGGTTCTGAAGAGGGTTATAAAGAGTCTGAAAAAAGGTTTAGACTCATCGAGCCTTTACTTCCAGAGGAGATTAGCGAAGATAAAATCGTTTCGATTGTTGATGAAGTTCTTTCTTCAGTAAAAGACAGGAGCAATTTTGGGCCAATAATGGGACAGGTTATGTCTAGATTGAAAGGACAGAATGTCGATGGAAAAAAGGTCAGGGAGATACTTCAAAGGAGAATTTGATGAAAAATTATTTATATTTGTTTCTTGTTTCTTTTTGTTTGAGCTGCCAGCCATCTAGTGAAGAAATAGGGGCCATATCTTCAGGA
>CAYFJE010000090.1:0-4216 GCA_964343345.1 uncultured bacterium | reverse complement strand
CCTATTGCCATTTGGATCGGAAAACCATTTCCGGAATCTGATTTCTTCAATCTCAAGATATTCAAGAAAGCATCCTTCTGTCCCTTGTCCCATGAACCATCAACGACAACCTCCCTGATCTCCTCTATGCTCAAGCCAAGGATTGAAACAGACTTTCTGTAACTCTTAACACTGTCGTAAACATCTTGAAAATCTTTGGATTCAACATCATTAATTCCCTTTATTTCAGATGGCCATAAACTCGTTGCGACAAGCGAATCACTATTATTCATGACAAGATTGATGTCTTCGCAAATGAATGGGATAAAGGGAGATGCAATTGTCAAAAACCTCTCCATGATTGCTTTTGCATTGGATGCAACTTGTGAATCACCTTCATTGAATCTTCCTTTTGCTATCTCAAGATACCAATCACAAAATTCGTTCCAGAAAAAATGATGTATCGACTGCATTGCCTTCCTGACATCTTTTTTCTCCAGGCTCTTATCTACTGAAACGATTGTCTCATTGAACCTTTGAGCTATCCAATGATCGCTTCTGTCAGAAAAAACAAAATCGCTATTTCCCGGATTCAATGAATTTATGTAGTTCGCTGCATTCCAGATTTTGTTCATGAACCTTTGACCAGAAACAAGTTGGTCATTCCCAAATGGAATAACCTCTGCCGGAACCATGTTGAACAAGAGCGCAAACCTCAAGCTGTCTGCGCCATACTCGTCCATTGCCTCAAGCGGGTCTATGGTGTTGCCTTTGGACTTGCTCATCTTCCTTCCCTTCTTATCACAAACAAGACCATGTATAAGAACCTCTTTAAAAGGTGCCTTATCTTCAAACGCCAAACTCATTAAAACCATCTTCAGAACCCAAAAGAAAATAATGTCGTAGCCGGTAACCAATAAAGATGTAGGGAAAAAACCGTCTTCCTTCGGGTCTTTTTCAGGCCAGCCAAAACACTCAAGAGGCCACAAGGCGCTGCTGAACCATGTGTCCAAAACATCCTCATCTTGAAAAAATTTCTTTGATCCAGAATCTTCAGAGAAGGGCATGCTTTCAGAAACTACAGGATTTCCTGAATTGTCACCTTCGCAATACCATGCGGGTATCTGATGCCCCCACCACAATTGCCTAGATATGCACCAATTTTCAACCTTTGACCACCAATCACCATAAACCCCACCCCATCTTTCAGGGTAAAAACTTGGAGATCCGTCTTTTAGCAAGTCAAGGGCTCTTCCTTTAAAGACCTTCATGTTTAAAAACCATTGCTCGGAAAGCATTGGTTCAATAACTGAACCCGACCTTTGAGAAATGCCAACGGAAGACTTGTGTTTTTTTGAATCAACCAAAGACCCAATATCCTCAAGCATTTCAACAACCTTTTTTCTTGCTGAAGCAACGCTCAAGCCATGCAATTCACCGGGGACCCTATTATGGTTGGACAATTTTCCATCTTTACCCAACATCGTAATCATTGGCAAATCATGCCTTTCACCTATCTCAAAATCCAAATGATCATGAGCAGGGGTAACTTTCAAAGCGCCTTCTCCGAAATCCATATCTACTGAATCATCGGCAATAATGGGTATCTCAACATCTATAAGTGGAATATAAGCATTGACTTGATTGTCCAAATAAGACTTGAACCTTTCGTCATTTGGATTGACTGCTATTGCAGAATCAGCAAAAATAGTCTCTGGTCTTGTAGTCGCTATGTTTATTGATTTTCCGTCATTGGTTCTATATTCAAGTGTCCATATGAACCCGTTTCTGTCTTCACGGTCAACCTCAATGTCAGAAACTGCTGTTTGTAATTGACAATCCCAATTCACCAACCTGTTGCCCTTGAAGATAACATCTTTTTTATACAGTTCCACGAATGCCTTATTGACAGCTTTATTGCACTGTTCATCCATTGTGAATCTTTCACCAGGCCAAAAAGGGGTAATACCCAATCTTTTAAACTGCTGAAAAATAACATCCCTACATTCATTTTTCCACTCCCACGCTCGTTTAAGGAAAGCCTCTTTCCCTAATTCATCTTTTGAAGATCCTTCTGATTCAAGTTTTTTCTCCAAAACTGCCTGAGTTGCTATGCCTGCATGATCACTACCTGGTATCCATCTTGTAGAGCAACCTTTCAATCTTGCCCATCTGGTAAACACGTCTTGCAAGGTGTAACTTAATGAATGTCCGATATGAAGAGACCCCGTTACATTAGGGGGAGGAATTACTATAGAGAAAGGTTTGCCTTTTGATTCCTGGTCATAAACAGGAACATCTTTTGCCCACTTCTTGATCCATTTTTCCTCATTTTTTAAAGGGTTGTAAAAATTAGACATTATTCAATCATTTCAATACTGTATCAATAAGTCCATATTTTTTGGCAGCATTAGCATCCATCCAAAAATTCCTGTCAGTATCTTTTGCAACTTGTTCAATTTTCTTTCCAGTGTTTTTTGAAAGAATTGAGTTAAGTTGATCTTTAATCCTTTTAATCTCAGCAGCTTCTATCTCGATGTCTGAAGCCTGTCCGCTAACACCGCCCAATGGCTGGTGAATCATTATTTTTGAATGTGCCAACGCAGCTCTTTTGCCTTTTTCACCACAAGACAATAAAAGAGCTCCCATTGAAGCTGCCAGGCCAACAGCAATTGTTTGAACTTTTGGTTTAACAATGTTCATAGTGTCCATTATTGCTAAACCTGCAGAAACCTCTCCTCCTGGAGAATTTATGTATAACCTGATGTCTTTCGTGGGATCCTTTTTCTCAAGATACAACATCTGAGCCACAACAAGATTGGCCATATGTGTTTCAATTGGTCCATGAATGAAAATGATATGCTGTGTCAGCAGTTGAGAATAAATGTCAAAAGCTCTCTCTCCTCTATTTGTTTGCTCTACAACCATAGGTATTAAACTCATTATTTACTCTCCTTTCTTGCCCAAAAATCTTTAATAATCGAGCTTCGAACTTTTGCCCGTCTTATATTACGGGCAATAATTGGCAAGTTGCCTTTTCTTTTTGACTCTTGAATAATCTTCTTTACGGGTCTCCTGACCTGTGCAGCTATATCCCTGAAAAAATATTCAATTTCATGATTTAAAACTTGGATATCCTTCTTGTCTCCTATAGCATCAATGATAATTCCCAATCTTATGTTTTCTAAAATGCTTTTTTCGTTTTCCTTCCACCAATCTTCGATTTCCGTTTTCTTGTTTTCGTCATTGTTGTTATTGCAATAATTCTCCCACTCTAGATGTTTTTCTTCATCGACCATCACTTCAGGAACAGCAAAACTTTTCACTTTCTTCAATAAAATTCCAGGGAGTTTTTCATTTGCCTCAGCAAAAGCTTTATCTTCATTCTGTATCATTAAATTGCTTTTTATTCTTGCCTTGAATTCATCTTCGTCTTTGATTCCATACTTTTCACATAGTTCAGGAATCCCTAAAACTGATTCTCTTTTTATTGAAACTACTTTCATGTCAACATTGACCATTTTCCCTGCAAGGTCGGGATTCGGATATGTTTTTGCAAATTTGTTTTTAAATGACAATTCGTCATCTTGCTTACTTTCTAAAACCTTCTTTAAAAAAGATTTTGAAGGCAACATCTTCTCATCAATTTCAAAAGCTCTTTCAATTTTTTCTTCGGAATCCCCAACCTTAAAAGAGCCTTCAAATCTAACATAGTCACCTTTCTGTATGCTTTTTGCAGGTAGAAATTGTGCCTCAGCACTGACAACCTTGCTTAATTCTGAATCGACTGAAGAATCTTCGACAGGCAATGGTTTTGAGAATTTGTAATCAACCTTGTCGACAAAGTCGACATTGATTTCCGGAAGAACCTCGAGCTCAACGAAAATATTTACACCTTTTGTCGTTTTTTTATTTTTAATTGAATCCAAAGAAATCGCATGAAGGTTGTTTTTTTCAATTGCTGATTCCGCAGAATTTTTCCAAACAGATTGAACGGCCTCTTCAAAAAGCGACTCTTCATCAATGTATTGTTTGAGCATGTGATCAGGAATTTTCCCAACCCTGAAACCAGGAACCTTTATCTGCTTCTTGTATTTTTTGTATAGATTTTTTTCAATTTGAGAAAACTCATCACTACTAACATTGAAGGTTATCAAAGCCTTATTTGGCTTTGTCCTTTTAACGGAACTTGGAGTTAAAACAATATTTTTCATAATCAAGGCCTAGCGGAAGAAGG
>CAYFJE010000089.1:0-4220 GCA_964343345.1 uncultured bacterium | reverse complement strand
CAGGAAATAGAGTTTCCGAAATAATCTCCGCAACAAGGGAGCCAATGCCATATCTAGACCCTGAATCAGGGGTTGCCTGCTTCAAAACGAAACTGACCACAATCACAACAACAACCACAAGCAGCAGACCCTCTTTTATACTCTTGATTTTTTCTAAACCTTCCGGCGTGACATCTTCCAGACTTTTCCTTCTCTTTTCCAGCCAGGCTTTTCTCCAGTGACCTGTTTCCCAAAACTTTCTCCAGTAGATTCTTTCCCAAAACGCAAAAACGACTAGATAAGCTAAGAAGTCAATGGGATGGACATTCACAACATAAGCCAAGAAGAGATAGATGTAAAGAGGCAATATCCAAAGCATACGAAGCAACCAAACATACAACCCGTCCGTTTTGTCAAAATAGTAAATATTCTCTTTTGGCACGTAACGCTTCCTCTCTATCTGGTATGCGCCTGCCCCAATGTAGGCAAGCAGAAGTCCAAAAAAGACAACAGAACCTTCACCTGCTGCCAGGTTTGCTCCCTCGGGCAGGAAATGAATAAAAACACCCAGAATAGGCAATTGACAAACAAACCAAAGATAACGCCAATAAACAGGGATTTTCTCACCTTTGCGCCAATCTTTGACAAAAATGAACCATGTCCGCAAAGGGTAAAGCATAATGCCATAGATGGCGATGCTGATAAGTTCTAAGAGAAAAGCCATCTACCCTACCTTCCCTTCATTCAGAATCCTTCACCCGTGGGCTCGATGATTTCAGGCTCGTCAGGGTCTTTTGCCTTGGCGGGAATGAAGCTGCTGCCCATAAACGAGGCTGGAATTATGAGGAAGACAGAAAGCCACATCCACCATGGATGGGGGATGTTCAAGAGTGTCATTATCGTGAAGAAGAGATAGATGTAACCGACCATCTTTGCATGAAAAACCTTGTTTGTCGCTGACATCAGGCTTGACACGAAACCTCCACTCATAACCCCTAGAAGCCACGCTATGATAATCGAAATTTTTCCCCAAAAAGACATCCTGTCAAGCATTCCGGAATAGGCTTCCTTTGCAGCATCTCCATTGAGGGCACTGATTTCCTCCACGAGATCCCTTGAGAAAGCGAAATACCCCAATGCCTCCAGTATCTGAGTGATGAATATTGCAACCGCAATCGATACGATGATCACGAGGAATGAATTGACTTGCCTTTTTTTCATCTGAAAAATCCTAACATAGGGAATTCATGTTCCAGAGATTGGTGGAGGCGCCGGGAATTGAACCCGGGTCCGGTTGTCTTATTGAGACGAGTATCTACAAGCTTAGATTGTTTTAAATGCTCAACCTACCCTAAACAATCAAACGACAGGCCTCAAAGCAAAAACCCCGAATAACGGTCCGGAAGCCGTTCCATGATTTCTGAGCCCCTACCCTTTCTCACATGGACTTGAAAGGAGGAGCTTGCTTAAATTAAATTAAGCAAATGCGTAAGCGTTTTTGCCGTTTACTTTTTTTGCCATAATCAAGGGATATGACAAACCTGCTTGCAACCCGACTGTTCCAACTTCCGTCGAAGCCAGTCGCCCCCAAATGTAATCCCTTTAGTGATCACCACCTTTCATCGCTCTCCTGACTGACTCTTTCGCATCCTTCCTGTCCAACTCTTCCAAGATCCTCGATCTCTTGTCAGCCTTTGTCCTTCCCTTCCCAATGGCAATCTCTATCTTTATTCTACCTCTAGACTGATATGCTTTGACAGGAACAACGGTCACCCCCTTTGGCTCGGTCTTCCTGTCAATGTCCATTATCTGCTTCTTTTTCAGGAGCAATTTCCTTTCCCTTGTGGAGTCTTGATTCACTGATGATTGGGGCAAAGGTGCTATGTGGGAGCCTATAAGCCAAAGCTCTCCTCCTTTTATTTTCGCATGGGATTGATTCAGGTTCAACCTACCCTCCCTTACTGAGCGAACCTCCCATCCCTCTAGAGAGATGCCCGCTTCAATCTTTTCAGAAAGTTCATAAAGGTAATGTGCCTTTTTGTTTGTTGAGAACACCTTCATCCTGGAATACCTAGAACCTGACATGCATTCGGAATCCAAGAAAGTTCAGGAAGCCCTTCAGAATATTTTCTTAACCTCAACAAGCCTTCAGGAAAATTATTTACAGTTTTGAATCCAAGGAATTCCAATTCATCTTCAGGAAGTGAAGAGTGAACAAATATGTCGCAATGCCTCTGAGCTTCTTTCAACCTCAACACAGTATAAGCTATCGGATCAAAATCCTTAATAATTTTTTGTCTCAGAACCTCAGGAGGATATGAGGCCCATTTGAACATATCTTTGTTCCCAAAACCCTGAGAACACTCAGCAGAATAGAAAAATGCCCCTCTAGGGTTTACTGTCTTGTACCAAAAGAGCATACCTTTGAGAGCTTCGCAGAACGTATTATCAAAAGGAGCACCTCCAGCACTTGCTATCAAAACATTATTTCTCGGGACAATAGCCCTGTAAAAACCCATTACGACTTTTGACCCATCCATATGAGAATAACTGAAATCACCACAGAAGACTCTCGCTATTTTCTTGTTTTCGTCCAAAAGTACATTGACATTGAAATGAGGTTTTAGATTTGCTGAAATCTCTATAAGGTCCTCATATATTCTGTTACCTTTGATTCTTGCAGCTGAACATCTGGGGTTTCTCGTATTGTTCTTCTCAAACACCAAGGATCTGTTTTCGATAATTGTCTCTCGACTGCAGGTATTTGATAGTGTTTCCGGCCCTCCGCAATAACCTAATAAATCATGGAAATTTATCTGGTCTATTGTGATTATTTTTGTAAATGCATTGAGGTATTTGTTTGTTTTAATCCGTGTTCCTGCTTTTGTCTTTCCACTGGAATCAAATTCCATTCCAGAAAAATCTGATATGACTTTCTTAATATCCTTGAAGCTTTTCAGAAAATTAATATACTCATTCTCTATATAGGGTTCATTTAGATCTGAACTCACAATCATAAAAACTATATTTTTCGTAATTGCAGATATCTTCCTAACAACAGACTTTATAACAATCTCATACCTAAACTCCCTATTTGAGTCGGGAACAATGATTAGGACCTTGTCTCTCTTGCTAATAACCTTATCTAAAGTTTTTGTTCCAACTGGTTGCTCCAAAGCATCTTCAAGGATGTCAAATTCGTCTAAAACAAAAGGTCTTTTCTCTGGAAGCCTCGTTTGAATGTTCCATCCGCGAGGCCATTGAACTTCAATAGATTTTTTTCCGTAAAATCTAGATGCCATCAATTAACCGCAGTTACCCACAACATGAAAATCAAACCCAACTTGACACCAAGCCAAACTGCAAAAAGCAACAATATTGCACCAGAAATACTGAATCCTTTTTCCTTTATTTTTTTACCACCCTTCATTCTTCTAACAATGGAACGGGAACGCTCCATATCCTTCCTGCATTAGTTAGTCTCTCGCCAGCAGAAACAAGCAATCTTCCGCTGTTTTTATCGAAAAACAGGTTTCTTGGTTTTTTGAAAGAAGAATCATTTATCAAATCCTGACCAATCAAACCTTTGTATTTTCCATCATCTGAAAATATGTATATCTTATCGGCACTGTAATCCGAAACATAAACCCTTCCCCAGTAGTCTGTTGTTATGCCTCCAGGGTAGAGAAATTTTTGAGTTCCATCAATGTGCACAAAAGAATCAACAATGGTGCCATTTTCAAAAACCCAAACCTTTTTGGAAATCTTGTCAGTGACATAGGCTTTTCCATTTGAGCCAACAGTAATTCCGTTTGGCTCAAAGTTGTTTTTAGGATTCCATTCAGCAACAACTTCAAGATTTGTATCGAGAACCAAAATTCTCTTGTTTCCCCTGTCAGCTATGTATATTAAATTCTCTTCAGGGTCAAAAAATCCATCTTTTGGATCGTTCACATCTTCATAACTTGACAAAACTATTCCATCTTGGATTATCTTCACAGAACCCCCAGAGCCATTGTCTATAAGTATCTGCTTTTGCCCGAACTCCAAAATCTGTGCTGGGAATTTTGCTGAATATCTTTTATCCTCATATTCTTTTAACATCCCCTGTGCATGAATGTCATAGAAACGAACATAACCTTTTCCTGAAGATCTGTGAGGATCAGCAACAACAAGATAATCTGATGACCTGTAAAAACCATAAGGTTCTGAAAGATTTGAATCAGACAAAAGCACAAAAG
>CAYFJE010000088.1:0-4227 GCA_964343345.1 uncultured bacterium | reverse complement strand
TGAAGACCTTATTGAATATACAGATCAACTTGAAGCATCGATGGTTATGAATCCTCTTTTGATAGAAATTGATCGTAGTCATCAGCCAGGGAATCCTGAATTAAAAATACAAATACTTGAAGACAAGGCAGCAAAACTAGGGATATCAGCATTTGCAATTGCGAACGAGTCAAAAAATGCTTTTGATGGTTCCTTGGTCACGAAACTTCCTATAGAAAATCAAGACGAAGATGCAGATGTGATAGTTAGATATCCACAAGAATTTAGAAAAAAAATCTCTGATTTATCGTTGGTTTCTGTAAGAAACAATATCGGTTTTTTAGTTCCTATCGACCTTGTTTCAAAAACGATAAGACAAGTTACTCCTGTTCTATTTTCCCATTGGAACGGAAAAAAAAGTATATCAATATCTGCAAATGTTAAACCTGGTGGACCTCCATCACAAATCGTTCTTAAAGAAATTCAAGAGAAAATAGAAAAAGAACAAATACCAAGTGGCATAACTATAGAGTACGGAGGAGAGAATGAAGAAGCTATGACAGGTCAAGCCGAAATGGGCACTGCTTTCCTGGTTGCACTTGGGTTAATCGCTCTTCTTCTTGTTGCTGTATTTAATTCTTTCAGGCAATCAATGGTAGTTCTTACAGGAATTCCTTTTTCGTTAATAGGCGTGATTATCGCTTTGGTGATAAGTGGAGAACCTTTTGGTTTTCTTGCACTTATGGGGATTGTTGCATTGACAGGAATAATTGTTAATGATTCAATAGTTTTAATAGACAGGATTAATCAATTGAGAGCAAAAGGAACAGAGTTAATGGAAGCTGTCGCATTAGGGACAGGACAAAGGCTCAGACCAATACTGATGACAAGTGTAACCACAATTGGAGCACTTGTACCAATGAGCCTTGATACAACAGGGCAAGGAGAATGGTTCAAGGCTCTTGGAGTATCAATAATGGGAGGATTGGCAATAGGAACAATCTTAATCATTTATCTAATCCCATGCCTTTATGTGATCGCAGAGCAGAAGAGGAAAAGAAATGCTTAACTTCATAACAACTGCACTATTCATGATTGTTCAAAATCCAATCAGTATATGGGAAGCAATGGAAACCGCTGAACAAAAACCGAGTTCAATTTCATCACAATATCTTGTTCTTTCTGCAGAATCGGATTTGGAAAAATCAATAATGGATTGGGGGCCTTCCATATCTTTAAATTTGAATGCATCCCGAACAGATTCTTTGGAAGGGTATTCTCCGCAAGGTTTGAATTTTTTCGGAATAGGTGAAAATTTTGGAACCGCCTCACTGACTCTCAACTACCCTCTTTACTCTTTTGGAATGAAGAATTCTCAAATACAAATTCAAAAAACTAACCACCTTTTATCTCGACTGAATCAAGATTTTTCCCTACAACAGTCTAGACTTGCGATTGCAAACTCATGGCTAAATTTATGGCTTGCTGAAAAAAACTACACATTATCCCTGAAGAAGTTAGAAAATACTCAAACAGTTTTTACTGATGCTCAAGCAAGGCATTCAGCTCAGCTATTAAGTGATTTGGAATTGCTTCAATTTGAGAGTGAATTTTTTGATTCTGAAGAAAATATGCATCAAGCACAGACCGCTTACCAAACTGCATTAACAATCTTTAAATCTTTAACAGGTATAGAAACAGAAGTCTTGCTTGGAGAACTCCCAGAAATAGACGAAAAAACACTTGTTTCATTCATGACTAACAAAAAGAACGAAAGGCTGAATGTTAAAAGAGCCCAGTTGAATTTACTTCTTTCTAAAGATAGTAAAAATATTTTAGAAAATCGCCCAAACTTATCTTTCAGAACAACTGCCACACATCCAGAAAATGAACAAGGTTTTGAATCTGGAGATACATTGAGAAGCGACCTTTCTTTGAGTTGGGAGATATTGAAAACTTCAAAAAAAATGGAACTTAAATCTGCAAGCGAAAAAATAAAATCGGCAGAATTTCTACATGAACAATCTTTAATCGACGAAAATGCACTTGTTGAATCATCTTTAAAAACAATTTCGATGTATGAAACAAGAATCAATTCAGCTGAAAAAAGGCTTGAGTTGATGGAAAAAATATCATTATCGATAAGAGAAGGTTTAAACATTGGTTCAAGCTCCTATATAGATTGGAGCAATTCTGAAAATAATCATTTTGCTGCAGGTGTCTCTTTGGCAACGGTAAAAGTGGACTTCCTTAAAGAAATCTTCAATTTAAGTGCTGGAAACATTGATTCAATATTGAACCTCAAAAAAACAAAACCTGATTTAGGGATTGAAGACCAAGAATAATTAAAATATCATTTGGAGAAAAACATGAAATTAAATAACTTTAAAAATGAGCCATTTACAAACTTTAATGATACTGAAGAAGTTTCGAGGTATCAAAAATCTTTAGAAAAAATAAAGGGGAATTTCGGAGAGGATATCCCTCTTGTTATCAATGGTGAAAAAATATTTACCGATGAAAAAATAACAAGCATAGATCCAAGCAATTCTTCACAGGTTGTTTCTAAATGCTCAAAAGCAAACCTTGACCATTTAGAAAAAGCTTTCGTTGCGGCTGAAAAAAGATTCAAAACATGGAGTCAGACAAATGTTGAAGAAAGAGCCTCCATTGCTTTGAAAGTTTCTGAAATAATGAAAAGAGATAAACATGACCTTTCTGCACAAATGACTTACGAAGTAGGTAAAACATGGCCTGAAGCAGATGGAGATACGGCAGAAGCTATAGATTTTATGGAATACTATGCTAGAGAATCTTTGAAATGGTGCAAAGATCATGATGTTGTCCCTAGCCCAAACGAAGAAGGGGTTTTGAAATATATACCAATTGGGATAGGTGCAGTAATTCCTCCATGGAATTTCCCTTTCGCTATACTTGCAGGGATGACAACAGCAGCATGGGTCACAGGAAACACGGTTATATTGAAACCTTCGAGCGACAGCACAACGATTGCATACAGGTACATGGAAATCTTAGAAGAAGCTGGATTGCCAAATGGAGTTGTTAACTTTTTACCAGGGCCAGGATCATCAATAGGAAGCAAGATGGTAACTGACCCCAGAACAAGATTTATCTCTTTCACGGGCTCAATGGAAGTTGGCTTGAACATAAATGAAAATGCAGCAAAAATGTCTCCAGGACAAATATGGATCAAAAGAGTCGTTGCTGAAATGGGTGGAAAAGATGCAATACTCGTAGATGAAACTGCAAACCTTGAAGAAGCTGCCCAAGGCATTGTTGCAGCAGCATACGGCTTCCAAGGACAAAAATGCTCAGCATGCTCAAGACTGATTGTTCATGAAGATGTTCATGATGAACTTATGAAGAATGTTATAAATCTAACAAAAAAAATAAAAATTGGACATCCGGAAAACAAAGAATCGCAACTTGGTGCTGTAATTAACGAAGCAGCATATAAAGACATCCTTAACTATATTGAGATCGGAAAAGAAGAAGGGGATCTCATTTGTGGTGGAAAAACTGCAGGTGATGATGGATATTTCATATCTCCAACAATAATTGACAATCTCGATTCTGGTTCAAGAATCATGCAAGAAGAAATATTTGGGCCTGTTCTTGGGGTAACAAAAGTTTCATCTTTTGAAGAAGGTTTAGAAGTGGCAAATGGAACAATTTACGGATTAACCGGTGCTTTCTACACATCTGTTCCTGAAAGGATCGAAAAAGGTGCAAATGAATTTCATGTTGGAAATCTTTACATCAATAGAAAATGTACAGGTGCATTGGTTGGAGTTCACCCTTTTGGGGGTTTTAATATGAGTGGAACAGACTCAAAAGCTGGCGGACCTGATTATCTTGGGCTTTTCTTGCAAGCGAAATCAATCGCTAAAAAAATATAACTACCTACAACAGCGAGAACAAGTTTTTCTCTTTATTGAACCGCTAATGGATCTAGGTGTGGTCATCATTTGACACCTATGACACCAAAACCTTTTCATCATTCTTTATCACCTCCAAGAAAATTTAAAAAAGCATCATAAACAAAAAAAATGTTTTTGTAAACAGTAAAATGTTTGAAAAAGGCAAAAAAGAATGGCGAGGGGCGGGTTCGAACCGCCGACACAAGGATTTTCAGTCCTCTGCTCTACCTACTGAGCTACCTCGCCAATGGCGGAGCTGACGGGGATCGAACCCGCGACCTCTTCCTTGACAGGGAAGCATGCTAAA
>CAYFJE010000087.1:0-4365 GCA_964343345.1 uncultured bacterium | reverse complement strand
CACATCTCCATGCGATCCATCTCCATCTCGCGCCTGTTGCCCATCTCCTCTCGGTTCCAGTCGCCTCTGTCCCACATCTCCATGCGATCCATCTCCATCTCGCGCCTGTTGCCCATCTCCTCTCGGTCAGATCTTTCTGATCTTGATCTTTCATTCATTCTCATGACATCTCCTTTCTCTTCTGGTTCAGATGTGATGAAAACGAGTATGACTAAGCCAATTCCGATTAACAAATATTTATTCATTAGAAACCTCCAAAATTTAATTTTCAATTGAATTATATTAATATTTTATCTATAATGAATGGTTCTTAAATTTGAGCCAGTAAAAGTTATGAAGCCTTTTAAACTGGTAGAGCATTTAGCAGAAGCTGCTTCAATAGCAGTTCACCCCAAAGGAAAAATTTATGCTACTGGAGGATTAGATGACAGGGTTTTGATATGGGATTATTCAACAGGGTCTAGAAAAAAAGTTATAAGAGGTTTTGGAGGGATGGCTCTTTCTTTAGCTTTTCATGAAGACGGCTCTCTTTTTGTTGGGGGAAATGGTTCGATACTTAGGATAGATGTAGAAACTGGAGAAACTTTGAGTAAGTTTACTGGACTTAAGGGTTTTGTTTATTCGATTTGTGTTTTCTCTGATTTTTTGATGTCTGGAGGACAGGATGGAAGGGTTCGATGTTGGGGGCTTGATGGAGAGAAGATTTGGGAAAAACAGATAGATGTAGGAAGTGTTCATTGTTTGACCAAACTGCCAGATTCCTCTCTTCTTATTGTTGGAGAAAGACCTCATTTTCATGTTTTGGATATTCAGGGAAATTTGATTTCTGAAATTCCTGCACATAGAGACAGCATATCTTCTCTTGCAGTTCATCCTGGAGGAGTCTTGGTTGCTACAGGATCTGACGATGGATCTGTTTCGATTTGGAAAAATGGTTTATGGTATTCTCTCAAACACTTTAACTGTGAAGCTCCAGTTACCTCTTTAGCATTTTCACCAAAACACTCTCTTTTAGCTGTTGGTAGGAAATACGAAAATGCCATTCTTTTAGACTGGAGCAAGCCAAAAGAAAATTTTTCTGATATTTCAGACAGTCAAGGGGTAACTTCTTTTGTTTGGTCTTCAACAGGGAACACTCTTTTTGGAACTTTGTCAAATGGGACAGTTTTAGGTTGGGGAAAGAAACCAAAATTGAAAATTGAAAAGAAGAAAGAAAAGAAAAAAAGTTCTAAAAAAGTAGAGTTTCTAACAGAGAAACCGATAAAAGAAGTAAAAGGAAATCCTTTTAAGGTTTTTACAGGAAATAAAATCTTCAAAAACAAGCCAATTCTCATTTCCGTCATTGTTGTTATTATTCTTGTATTTTCAAAACTTTTTCAAGATCCAAATATGCCACCAAAGAAAAAAATAAGAGAAACAAGGGTGTATATAGAAGAGGAGAGTTGGGCAAGAGCATCTTCTTCTTTAGTTGAGCTGAATCAAGGTTGGCCTGAAAGTGCTGATGTTTCTGATCTTTTAGCTCGTTATGAACAAGAAGCTTTCATTTCCTTGAAAAGAAAGATTGAATCTTTTGTTGATTCTCAAAATTTCAAAGAATCAATTATTGAGTTAGAAAAAATACCTAAAAAACCAAATTTGGATTGGGTTTCTTTGCTTTTGAAAAAATCTTATAGAGAAAGGCTTCTTCAGATTCAAGAAAATAATTTTTTTAACCCCTACATTGATAACGGATCCGAATTCCTAAATGAGGCTATTTTGATTTCAGGAAAACTGAATATTCAAAATCCTTCTTGGATAAGTGATGCTGAACAAGTTCTTGAATTGGAAAAAAACATTCCTTTTGGAGAGGGGTTTAAAAATGGGTTAAGGGAATTCCTTAAGAATTCGAGCATTTTAGAAGTTAGGGCTTTTTCAGAAAAAGTTTTTTATCTTGAGATCGATAACCAAGATCAAGAATTGATTTTATCTGCCCTTCACCGTTATGCGGCTACGGATGGCTTGCCGGTATTCAAGACATCTCTTCCATCTGAACTTAAGATAAACACGATTCTTTCTGATTCCGGAGACTTGATAATAGGAACAAAAGGTGGAACTAAGAGGTTTTCTTTTTCAGGTAGGGAAAAATTTTTATGGGATGTAAAAATAGACACTGAATCCTCTATAGAAAAAATGAATTTAGATTTTTATGCATCTTCTGATGGAGGGTGGGCTTCTCCTGATTGGAAAAAAGTTATTTCAAAAGGAAGGTATTTTGACGAATTCGATGTTGCGGGTGAAAGGTTTGGGGTATTTCATGAAAGGGAGACTAGGTCTCTGCAGTTTATTGATCTTTCAACTTATAAGCAATTCAAGTGGGATGGTCTTGAATCAAGGCAAGTTAAATTAAGCATAAATAAAGAAGGTTATGTTGCTGTCGGTTACAACTTCGGTCCAAACAATTCCATTGTTTCCGTTTACAAGCCGATGTCAGGAGAGGTTTCCGGTCTTTCTGCAGTTGGGAATTTAACCATAAATCAGCCAATAGTAGATGTTGTTATTGCGGACTCCGGAACTCTTTTTGTGTTTGATCAAACAGGTCAAATTTGGACAGGAGATGCTTCTGAGTCTTTTCCTAAAGCAGTGAAGATTTTATCTGATCCAAATTCTTTAAAGTTAGGCACTTTGACAAAAGATGGCAATGATGATTTTGCTTTTGCAACAGAGTTTACAAATGAAATTTTCGTTTTCAGTTCAGAAGGGATACAGCTTAAAAGAATATCATGGGATCCTTCTTTTGGGAAAGTTTGGTCCTTAGGTTTTTTCAGAAAAGGAGCAAACAGGATGCTTGCTGTTGGTTCAGAAGATAAACTGGTTTTTTTTAGTTTGGAGGTTCATAGTGAATAGCGAAAAAAGAGTTTCTTGTCGTTACTGTGGAGAAATGATTATGTCTGGGGCATACAAATGTCGATTCTGTAGTTCATGGTTGATTGAAGGGGGAAGGGATGCTGTTGACAAGGCTATGTGGGCTGATCAAGAGAAGAAGAAATGTGAAGACTTGTTAAAAAAAGGGAACTGGAACGAATCCTATGAGTATGTTTCCAATATCGTAAATAAAGCTCCTTCGGTCCAATGGGCACAAGAGATTTTAGCAAATTTGAAAGGTGAGAAGATAGAAGAATTAGTAAATGAGGGAGAGAAATATAGAGATTCAAACCCAGATAAATCAAAAGAAATTGCTTTAGAGATTTTGATTATTGATGATGGAAATATGTGGGCAAAATCTTATTTAGAAAAATCAATCCAAAAAGACAAAGAAGAAAAGAAACGGATTTATAAAAGAAATGCTGTAAAAGAATTTTCAAAAAAAAGGTATTCTGAGGCGATTGCTTTATGTAGGCAAGCTCTTTCTGAAGGGGTTGGTGCTGAGTGGACAAGGAAAATGCTTGTAGATTTGGGAGAATCAATAAAAGCTTCTTCCGGTTTCGAAGGGTTAACTTCGATTATTTCTTTTTGCGATTCTTGGTTTGCTGGATCGAATAGCGGAGAAATTATTTGTTTTGATGTTGTCCAAGAAAAAATTATCGAATCTAAGATTTTGAAATTTCATAAAAAACAAATCATTTCATTTGCAGCAGACAGTGATTTTTTGTTCGCTCTTTCTCTAGACGGTTTTGTTTCAAAGTGGGATAAAAATTTCAATCTTTTATCAAATTGGAAGATTGAAGGCACCCCTATATCACTTTCCTTGAAAGAAGAGAGGTTGTTGATAGGAACTCTGGAAGGATGCATTTTTTCTTTAGAAGGTTCTTCTTTGTCGAAAATTTTTGAATCATCTGATGCGCTAAGCGCTGTTTCTTTTGGTAAAAAAGGGGTTTACCTTGTGGATATTTTTGGAAAACTTTCAATCCTTGATGTAAAAAAGAACAAAGATGGACTTCATAACTCTAAAAAAATAAAAGACCTTTCTTCTTCTGTTGTGAGTTTTTCTGATTCAATTTTCTCTACTGCTGATGGAAGTATCTATTTTGAAAAAAACAAATGGAAAAGTGTTTCTTTTGAGAATTCGATACTTTCTATTTCTGAAATGGGTAAAAACTGTTTTGTTTCCGGGCATTTTGGATTAAAAGTTATAGGGGAAAGTGATCATGAGTTGTCTTCGAGGTCAACACTTTTGTTGGCATTTAACGGAAAAGACTTTCTTTCTTATAAGGGAGACAACTCTTTGGAATTATGGTCTGCTCTTCGCTGGGTTGATTAAATTTTCTATTTCTTTTTGATAACTGGGATAAAGTTCTATTGCAAAAAATTTTAATGTTTCTTCTATGTTTGGTCCTGGTATGGTTAGGTTTTTATCTTCAAAAAGTTTAAATGATTTTTCTTGAACAG
>CAYFJE010000086.1:0-4379 GCA_964343345.1 uncultured bacterium | reverse complement strand
GGTTCATTGATTAAAGTTCTTTCTTGGTACGACAACGAAACAGGATATGCAACAAGGGTTGTGGATCTTGCTGAATATATGGCGGAAAATGAGTGATTGAGAAAAAATGGTTTAATCAATTTAAATCAAAAACTGTTCTTTTAAGACTTGATTTAAATGTTCCAATTTCAAATTCCGCGATACTTGATGAATCAAGAATAATTGGATCTCTTGAAACCGTAAAAAGACTTAATGAATCAGGTGCAAAAGTTATTGTTCTTGCTCATTTGGGAAAACCTAAAGGTCAACAAAAAGATAGTTTAAGCCTAAAGCCTATTGTTGAAAGGTTTTCTCAATGTTCAAAAATTCCTTGTTTTTTATATGGTGGAAATTTAGATAAGAAAGAAATCAAAAAACAATTGAGACATTCAGTTGTTTTTTTGGAAAATATTAGATTCAATGAAGGTGAGGAATCTTGCTCAGAATCTTTTTCAAAGAAACTTGCTTCTCTTGCAAATTGTTTTATTAATGATGCTTTTTCTGTTTCACATAGAAATCATGCTTCTGTTGTTGGTGTCGCCAAGTATATACCTGCATTTCCTGGACCTTCAATGGTTTATGAGATAGAAAATCTAAAGGTTTTAACAGAAAATCCAGAGAAACCATTTTGGATTATTATGGGTGGTGCAAAATTAAAAACAAAAATTCCTTTAATTGATGCTTTGAAAAACAAGGTGGAGGGTTTTGTACTTGGTGGAGGAATTGCAAACACTTTTTACAAAGCTTTAGGTTTTGAAATAGGCGAAAGTTTACATGATCTTGAAAATCTTTCTTGGGCAAGAGATTTTTTTTCAGAATCTAAAAAGGAAAAAACATTCAACGTTATTTTGCCAACTGAGGTTTTGGTCAAGACGGGACAAGGTTTTAAGAAGAAAAAATACACTGAAGTTCTGAAAAATGAAAATATCTTAGATACAACTTTAAATTCTGTTTCTAACATTTTTGAGAATCTTGACCTTGCAAGAACAATTTTTTGGAATGGGGCTTTTGGCGCTTTTGAAATGGACGGAGCGGCTGAGGGGACTCTGACTTTGGCAAAGCTTTTGTCTAGCCATTCTGCAAAAGTCTATATTGGCGGAGGTGAAACTTTAGCTTCTGTAAAATTAGCAAATGTTGAAAATTCTTTTCATTTCAGTTCGATGGCTGGGGGAGCTACTCTATATTATCTTTCAGGAAAAAAATTACCTGGTTTGGAGGTTTTGAAGATATGACAATAATTGCTGGAAATTGGAAAATGAACCATGATTCTGAATCATGTCTTTCTTTCCTGAATGAGTTTGAATCTTATGGGAAGATTCCAAAAAATGTTGAGGCTGTAATTTTCCCAACTTTTTTATCTTTGAATGCCTTTTTGAAAAAAACATCATATATTGATATTGGTGCTCAAAATGGGCATTGGAAAAAAAATGGAGCTTTCACAGGAGAGGTTTCGATTTTTGATTTAAAAAAAATGAATATAAATTGGTTGTTAGTTGGACATAGTGAAAGAAGACATATTTTTGGAGAAGAATCTTCTATACTCAAGAAAAAAGTAGAAGTTTCTTTGAGCCTGGGCATGAAAACAGTTTATTGTGTTGGAGAGACGATAGATCAAAAAAAAGATGGAAAAACTGAAAATGTTCTTAGGGGTCAAGTCAATTCAATTAAAGAATTTCTCGACGATGAGAATCTGATAATAGCTTATGAGCCAGTTTGGGCTATAGGTAGTGGCATGCCTGCTGGAGCAGAGGATGCAGACAAGGCCTCTAGTTTTTGTAAAGATTTTTGTAAACGGAATATTCCAATCCTCTACGGGGGTTCTGTAAACAGTGAAAATATATCAAATTATTTAAAATCAGGGATGATTGATGGTTTCTTGATTGGAGGGGCTAGCTTGAAGCCAAGAAGTTTTAGAAATCTAATTGATGCTGTTTAATGTTTAAAATTTTAAATATTCCAAATTTTATTTACCCTGTATTTATCCTTTCTTTTTTTGGGATTTCTATTCAACTTTATCTAAGTGATTGGTCTAGTGAGGATTGGCAGAAAATTATCATCTTGGCTACAGTTTCATGCTTAGCAGGTTATTTTTTTTCAAAACAAAAACCAAATGTTGCTTGGAACTTTTCCATAATCATGTCACTGATTTCTTTTATCTTGTTGATTGTGGTTTTATTTCTTCCTGAAATTCGAAATATTAAATCATGGATACAGATAGGAGCATTTACTTTTCAGCCTTCTGAACTTTCCAAAGTAGGTTTGATTATTGCAAATTCAATCATTCTTGGAGGTAATAATGGTAGGGGTTTGGGCCCCTTACATGGTTTTTTGTTTTGCTTTGGTATAAATTCGATAATTTTTATTCTTTTGGCACAACAGCCTGAAGTTGGGACGATTATCGTAATGCTTGGTATAACCTGGCTTCAGGTAATCTGTTCAAAGGTTAGTAAGTTTTTTAGTGTTCTTTTGCCAGTTTTGGCCGTAATAACTTTTTTTATAGGCGGTTTAAAACTAGTTCCCTTGTATGAAAAAGTTTTGAATCCCTACCAGGTCAAAAGGATAGAAACATTTTTATTGGGAGAAGAAAGTTCCAGTGATGATCGGTATCAAGTAGAGTCTGCACATTTTCAAATTGCTCAAGGTGGCTTTTGGGGTTCTGGTTTTTCTGAATCTGTAAAAGAAGAATTGCATTGGCTTCCTGAAAGGCAAAATGACTTTGTCATTGCTGTTTTTTCTAGAACGGGAGGTTTTCTTCTTCTCTTTGTTGTTGTTAGTTTGTATTTTTGGTCAGCGTTTGGTGCAATGGATTTCTCAGACAAGATGCCAAACAGTACATCACGTCAGTTAGTGATTGGTTTTGCTGGGTATATGGCTTTTCATTGTTTTTTTAATATAGCTGTTTCTCTTGAGCTTATTCCGACAACTGGTTTTCCATTAATCCCACTTTCTCAAGGAGGTTCAGGCTGGATATCGCTCGGATGTTTAGTAGGATTGCTTTTAAGTGTATTATCTGACCATGTAAACCTTTATAATTCAAGGGTTGTTGGAGGGAAATAATTATGAAAAAAGTATTATTTTTATTATTTAGTTTAATTTTTAGCGGGAACCTTTTTGCTTTACCAAGTCATTATGCTGGAAATACAGGTTCTTCAGGTTATTTTTTAACACCTATTGCGGAAGTTCCTGATAAGAATGAAATCAGAATTGGGTTTTCTCAGGTCTCTCAGCCTGAAGCAGATTTTTTTTATCTATCAAGATGGGGAGTATCAAATATGTCTGATGCGAATTCTGATGTTTTGCATCTCGGCGGTATTTCTTGGTATATGGGGGAAGGAATGGAGGGTGGATGGAGCACTTCAAATGTTCATGGGTATGACTGGCATCAATTCACTATAAAGAAACTTTTGAAAAATAATCCTGATTCATTTTTTGGAAAAATTGCTTTAGGAGGTACATTTGGATGGACTGCTTCTCATGGAAATTTTGAGGAATGGGGAGGATACATTGTTGCACAATCTCCTTACTCTAGGGGCGATTTTAATTTAGGAATCAATATTGGAACAGATGATCAGAAGGATACAGAAGCTTCTGTATTTGGAAATTTCAGTATATGGTTTGCTCCAAGACTTAGGATGCATTATGAATTTGCTTCTTCAACTTTCGTAACAAAAGAATCAGGACAAAGTGTCTCCCTATGGTGGCAAACAAATCCCGATAACCCTTTATGGGTTAGCCTTGGTGCAACAACACTTGACCTTTATGGATGTACTGTAAACTTGAATGGTTGTGATGATTCTGCCTTGAGAACAAATGAAACTATGCTTACTTTCGGTTTTGCTTTAGGTGTAAATAGTTATTTTGCTTATGAAGAAGAAGATGAACTTGTCGAACTCTTTGAAACTTTTGGTAAACCATAAAAAGTTTATTTTTTCTAAAAAATTATGAAAGGGTTGGTCTTGTCTGGAGGTAGTGGTACCAGGTTGAGACCTTTAACTCACACAAGAGCAAAGCAATTGCTGCCTATTGTCGGTGCACCAATACTTCATCACATCTTGGATTCTTTGCAGGATGCTGGAATTAAAGAAACGGTTATATTGATTTCTCCAGAAACAGGAAATCTGGTTAAGAGTTCTTGTGGCGATGTTTGGAAGGGGATGAGTTTGGAATATGTTGTACAAGACAAACCTTTAGGTCTTGCTCATGCAGTTTCAACAGCTAAAGATTTAATTGGAGAAGAACCATTTCTCCTTTTCTTGGGAGACAATGTTTTGAAAGGTGGAGTTAAAAAGTATGTTAATGAATTCGAATCCAAAAAAATGGATTCAATGGTTCTTCTTTCAAAAGTTGATAGACCTCAGCAG
>CAYFJE010000085.1:0-4412 GCA_964343345.1 uncultured bacterium | reverse complement strand
TTCCACCTTCTCCAAGGAACAACGGCATGGGAAAATGTCGCACTTCCTCTTTCCTACTCAAGAAAAAACAAAAAAGAAAAGAAAAAACAAGCAATGAAATATCTTAGTTTAGTAGGGCTTGAAAAATGGGCAAATCATAAAAGCAATGAACTTTCTGGAGGACAAATGCAAAGGGTCGCAATAGCAAGATCGCTTGTGAACAACCCCGAAATAATACTTGCTGACGAACCTACAGGAAACCTTGACAGCAAAACGGGCGAAGAGATTTTAAAAATTTTAGAAAATCAAAAACAAAGAGGGATAACAGTCATACTTGTTACACATGATTCAACAATCGCAAAAAAAACTGACAAAACAATTGAAATACTTGATGGAAAAATTGCCTAATGATAATTGAAAATTTAAAATTTGCAACAAGAGCAATCTTCTCAAAGCCTCTTAGATCCTTTTTAACACTCATTGGAATAACATTTGGTGTAGCTTCTGTGGTCATAGTCACAGGAATCGGAGAAGGCTTTAAAAAGAACTTCGAAGAAAGCATGGCTGGACTTGGAACAAATCTTCTAGTAATTTGGCCTGGAAGAGATTATGAAAGTTCTGTTGAAACTAGAAAAAGAGTACAACCGTTAACAATCGAAGATGCTGAGGAAATAGAGAAACTTCCTCATGTAAATTTTGCAGCTCCTGAAGTTTCTGCTAGAGAAATTGCAAGAGTAGGCAACAGGAATTTAAATGTTGATGTAAGAGGGGTTACTCCTGTTTATTCTTCAGTTAGATCCTATGAAATAGAAAAAGGAAGATTTCTATCTACTTTAGACATAGCTGGTAAAAAAAGAGTTGTTGTAGTTGGTCCTGATTTATGGAAAAAATTATTACCTGGACAAGAGCCAATTGGAGAAAACATAGTTTTAGGCGGGATTTCTTTTGAAATCATAGGTGTGCTAAGTGCAAAAGAGGGTGGAGGGAGAGATGATGGTGGTTTTTCAAGTGCTGATCAAATAGCTTTAATCCCTATAACAACAGCAAAATCTTTTTTTGCTGGAGGAAAAGGAGTAGGAACAATAAATGTAGAAGCAAAATCGCTTGGAGACATCAGCCTTACAGAGCAAGAAATTATAGAACTTTTGAGAAAGAGGCACAATATAAAATTTTCAGAAGGAAATGATTTTGGAATTTTTAATTCAGGTGAAATAGTAAATACCGTTAGCGGATTTATAGAAGGCTTCAATATGTTTCTTCTTGCCATAGGAAGCATATCTCTATTAATTGGCGGAATCGGAATCATGAACATTATGCTTGTAACAGTTGCAGAAAGGACAAGCGAAATCGGATTAAGAAAGGCTCTTGGAGCCCTGAATAGAGACATTCAAATTCAATTTCTTATTGAGTCAATATCTCTTGCTTTCATGGGTGGACTATTAGGAATGCTTCTTGGCTATCTCGGAATTAGCGGCATAGGTAAAATTCCAGATTTCCCAGGAGAACCTCAATTCAACATGAATGTTTTTTTCATATCAGCATCAGTTTCAATGTTGATAGGGTTGGTTTTTGGTTTGATACCAGCAAACCAAGCATCAAAATTAGACCCAATAGTAGCCCTTAGAAGAGAGTAGTTTGCAAAAAAAACTAGAAAAAAGAACCTTTAAAAATTTTTTAGGAATTTTTTCAAGCAAGATAACAGGATATATAAGAGACAAACTTCTTGCTTCTAATTTCGGAAGTGATGTAATCATGGATGCATGGGGCTGGGGTTTCCCATTGCTTTCTTCATTAAAAACAGCACTAATCGATATCCCTCTTGAATCAATATCAGTACCAATATTGTCAAAAATTTCAAGCAACAAAAAAAATCATCAAGCTGCAAGTGGTTCTCTTTTACTGAAATTAACAATCTATTCAATGCCTTTCCTGCTTTTGATATCAATTTTCTCTAAAGATATTGCGACTCTTTTAACAGCATACAAATCTCTTGATATCGAAATATTGTCCAAGTTGATAAAAGGACTCTCTGGATATTTAGCTGGAGGAATAATAAGCATATGGGCTAGTACCGTTTTAAGAAGCCAGGGAAGAATGCTTGCAGCATCTCTAACGCCAATAATTCTTAACCTTTCAATAATTGGATCTATTTTCCTTGTTAACAAAAAAGACCCAATCGAAACATTAACAACCGGAGCTGGATGGGGAGCTTGGCTTGGGGTGGTTTTTCAAATTTATGCTTTTCATCTTGGAAAAAGATGGCCAAAAATTGAATGGAAAAACAATTATCAAAAAATGTTTGAAAAAAAATATCCTCAAGGAGCAAGTATTGGGATATTCCAAAGCCTTACATTTATCGCCACAAGATATTATGCGACATTGTTAGCAAGCGGCTCAATTTCATGGCTTTATTTTTCAACCAGGCTCATACAAGTTCCAAACTCCCTGATTGGAATCTGTATTGCACAAGCTTCTCTTCCAGAACTTTCTAAAATTTCAAATTCAAACAATCGAAAATTTTCCAAAGAATTAGAAAATGCCCTAAAGATAGGATTCTTAATCGCAATCCCTTTGACGATATACTTTTTTTTCGAATCAAGCTTTTTTACAGAAAAGCTTTTTGAAGGAGGAGAATTCAAATCTTCAGACACAACACAAGTATCTGGAATATTAAAAATATTATCTCTTTCTTTACCTTTAATAATTTTTGAATCAATACTCACAAAAGCTCATTACGCAATAAACAAACATAAAGAATTACTAAAAATTAAACTAATACAGTTTTTAGTCTCTGTAGTTATTCTTTTTGTTTGCTTTTATTCAAGCCTTGAAAACAAAATACTAGCTGTTCCTTTTTCCTCTGTTTTTTCAATCATTATCGGGATACTTCTACTCTTAAAAAATTTCAAATTGGATTTAAGGAAAATGCTTCTTTCTTCAAAAATGACAAAGGCCTTTATATTCTCTCTCTTTGTTCTGTTTTTAATTTTGAACAACTTTCAGCAAGAGGTTTTCAACTGGGGAAAAATGATGATATGTGCTTTGTCGGTATTTTATATATGGAAAAATGAAATTTTAAAAAATGAAAATTAAAATTCTTGTTTGTGGGGGTGGAACAATAGGGCATGTCACTCCAGCACTTGCATTAGTCGAGAATACAAAACATGACCTATTATGGCTTGGTACAGACAGAATCGATTCAAGAATTTTAAGTCAAAAAAAAATCAAGCACATCAACCAAAATCTTATTTCAGGAAGAAACCTTAAAAGCATGACACTGCATTTAAAAGCAGTTTTAAAAACCTTAAAAGTAATCAAAAATTTTCAACCTGATTTGGTTATTGGAACTGGAGGCTATGCAAGTTTTCCAGGAATAATTTCTTCCAAGATAATGAACAAAAAAATCATATTAATAGAACCCAATGCAAAACCCGGATGGGCAAATAAGATTCTTTCTAAATTTGCAAAAAAAATAATATGTCAAAAAAATCTAAAAGAATATTTTGGTGAAAAATCCATACCTCTGGGAATTCCCGTTTATCAAAAATACAAAGATATAACAAAGACAAAATCAAGAAAAAAACTTAAATTAAGCAATGATCTTTTTGTTATCACCATAACAGGAGGAAGTCAAGGTTCTCAAAAATTAAATAAACTTATACTTGACAGCCTAACAGCAATAAAAAAAGAATTCTCAAACCTCTTCATACTTTGGCAATCTGGTGAAAAAGTAGAACCTGTAACACAATCGCTGAAAGAGAAAAAGATATCGCATTTGGCTAAAAACTACACTGAAGAACTAGAAACATGGATGAGTGCTTCAGATATTGTTTTTTGTAGAGCTGGAGCATGTACTCTTGCAGAAATAAAAGCATTAGGAAAAAAATCCATAATAATCCCACTGAAAGGAGCTGACGATCATCAGATGGAAAATGCAAAGGAACACGCTAAAAAATACCCTTCAAAAATACTTAAAGAAAAAAGCTCTCCCTTTTCTGTCCTGGAGTCTATAAGAACTTTGAATTCTGAAAAAAACCCAAAAAGAGAAGGTCTAGAAAACTCAAAAAGAATTTCTAAATTAATCTTTGATTAAACTTTTAATATCTTTAGATATAAAAGACGGATCATTATTCTTTCCAATTAACAAGATTCTCTTTTCTTCATTAAAAAATTTCAAGGGAATAAATATCTGATTTAACCTTTCCCATTTCATCAACTGTTCATTTGCAAAATTCATATTCTCTAAAGAGGAAAAATAATAAATTTCAAAGCTATCCTTGATCATTAATATTTCTTCTTTAGTTTTAAACTCCCTCTGAAAATCCAGTCTCTTTCCGTAATCTGCCTTTATTAAAGCGGGTGCCCCTTGAAGTCCGACGTTTTGATCAAGGAAAAAAGTAATCTCATCTGAATGACTCCCTTGATATCCGTAA
>CAYFJE010000084.1:0-4481 GCA_964343345.1 uncultured bacterium | reverse complement strand
GAGAATAACTTCTACAAAAAGTGGTTCTATCACTTCTGTTCAGGCCGTTTATGTTCCTGCTGATGATTACACAGATCCTGCACCAGCAACAACTTTTGCACATTTGGATGCAACAACTTCACTAGATAGGGCTTTGGCTGAATTAGGTATATATCCAGCTGTTAACCCTCTTATTTCAAGCAGTCGAATGTTAGATCCAAGGTTTGTAGGAGAACATCATTATGGTGTTGCAAGAAAAGTTCTTTCTCTTTTACAGAAATATAAGGAATTACAAGACATTATTGCTATCTTGGGAATGGAAGAGCTTTCAGAAGAAGATAAGCTTGCAGTAAATAGAGCAAGAAAAGTTCAGAGATTTTTAAGCCAACCATTTTTTACAGCCGAGGTGTTTACTGGAAATCCTGGAATATATGTTGAAAAAGAAAAATCAGTCGATTCTTTTGAAAAAATAGTGAACGGAGAAGGTGATCATTTGCCAGAAGATGCTTTTTATATGGTAGGGGATTTTGATAGTGCTGTTAAAAAGGCGGAAAGTCTTTGAAATTAACAATTCTTTCTCCAAGAGGGAAACTTTTAGAATCTGATACTGATTCTCTAATAATGCCTTTTGAAAGAGGTTATATTGGTGTTAAAGACAATCATCAATCTATGACGGGTTTGATTGTTCCTGGAACTTTATGGCTCAAAAGAAACAACAAGGAGGAAACTAGATTTGTTTCAAACGGTTTTGCTGAAATAAAAAATAATGAAGTTCTTTTGTTAACTGATGCTTCGGAAATAAAAAGTGAAATCAACAAGAAAAGAGCCGAAGATTCTTTAAGTAGGGCAAAAGCAAGACTTTTAGAAAAAGATGTAAACAAGAAAAGAGCCGAAGATTCTTTAAGTAGGGCAAAAGCAAGACTCAATGTTGTTCAGGGAGATTTTTTAAACGTCAGTAAGTAAAACAGAAATCAAGGGCGGAAAACCTCTTTTAGGGAATTTTTATGTGCAACCCTCAAAAAATGCCGTTTTGCCAATTTTGGCATCAACAATAATTGCAAATGATAAATGTCGACTTTATCCTGTTGTTAATATTTCCGATGTCAATGTTGCTGTCGAAATTTTAGAAAATTTAGGGGCAATATGTGAATGGAAAAATGGTGGAATTAATGTTGACACCAGGTTTATAAACAGAAATTCAATTGACTTAGATTCAAGTAAAAAAATGAGAGCCAGTGTTTTGTTTCTCGGGGCTTTGTTGGCTAGGTTTGGAAAAGCAAAAGTTTTTTTGCCTGGAGGTTGCAAGATTGGTAGAAGACCGATAGATTTTCATCTGTCCGGTTTTGAATCTCTTGGTTTTAAGTGTTCATATAAAAAGAACGGTTTGATTGAAGTTTTTTTTGACAAAAAAGATAAATCAAAAAGAAAAAGTTCAATAAATTTAGTTGGTGTTAGTGTTGGTGCAACTGAGAATGTTCTTATGGCATCTTTATTTTTTAAAAAAGAAATAGAAATAAATAATGCTGCACGTGAACCTGAAGTTGTTTCTTTGTGCAATGCTTTAAAAGTTTATGGTGCAAAATTCAAAGGCATCGGAAGTTCTTCGATAAAAATTAAAAGATCGAAGATTTCAGGGGGAATATTAAAGATCCCTTCAGATCGAATTGTTGCTGGAACTTTTGTATGTTGTTTTTTATCAACACAAGGATCTGGAAGAATATATAACTATCCTTTTCAAGATTTAGAGTCTTTTACTTCTTTAGTTTCTTTGATGGGTGCTAGTGTAAAAAAAAGAAAAGGATATGCACTCATTGAATCTCCAAAAAGAATAAAAGCTGTTAGTTTTCAGACTGCTCCACATCCAGCATTTCCAACCGACTTGCAACCACTATTAACTTCTGTTTTATGTAAAGCAAATGGATCCAGTAGGGTTGTTGAAACTGTTTTTGAAAAAAGATTTTTACATTTAAAACAACTTCAAAAAATGGGAGCAAAAATCAAAATAAAAAACCAAGAGTGTATTATTGAAGGTGTGAGAAAATTACATGGAACCGAATTAAAATCAAGTGACTTGAGATGTGCAGCAGCTTTGATTATTGCAGCTTTATCAACAAAAGAAAAGTCAGTTTTGATTGATAAAGGTTATTTAGAAAGAGGTTATTTTGATTTTTTAGATCAACTGAAAAATAATGGGATGAACATAAAATAATGAATTTTTTTAAAAAACATTTAGCTTGGTTTTTCCCAGGTATGAATATAAAAAGATGGACCTGGCTAGCATTGTTTGGTCTTTTTGTTTTCAGTTTTGGGATTCATGGTGTTTTGAATGCAAGTGAAGAAAATTCTTTCTTTTCAAATCTATCTAGATTTTTAAATCAAGAAGTTTTATTGAGGAATTTCTTTTTAGTTAGTGGTTTTTCAATCTTTTTACTTGGTGTTTACAGAATTAATGAGATATTGATTAGATCTGTCAACAAGGATATAAAAAAAGGAGAGCTTGTGGGAAAGGTTTTTGTAGACCAGGTTCTTTCCCACAGGATGTCAGTAACTGTTGTTGGTGGAGGGCATGGACTGTCTACTTTATTGAGAGGTTTGAAGTCTTGGACAACAAACATCAATGCTATTGTGACCGTTGCAGATTCGGGTGGTTCTAGCGGTATGTTGAGAGATGAGTTCGGTGCAATACCTCAAGGAGATATAAGAAATTGCCTGGTTGCCCTTGCAGAAGATGAATCTTTTATGGAAAGGTTTTTTCAATATAGGTTTGAAAAAGGAAAAATCAAAGGGCATTCTTTAGGAAATTTAATTCTTTTTGCTCTTGCTGAACAAGAGAAAAACCTTGCAAAAGGTATAGGAGATATTGGAAAAATATTTAATCTCATGGGTTCTGTCATCCCCGCTGCGAATACCCCATTGACGTTGATTGGCGAAAAAGAAGACGGTTCTGTTATAGAAGGAGAAGCAAAAATTCCAGAAAAAACAGGAAGGATTGTGAAATTATGGTTAAAAGAAAAAAATGCAAAAGCTACAAAAGAAGCATTGGATGCTATTCGAAAATCAGATTTAATAATTTTTGGACCAGGAAGTTTGTTTACTTCTGTTATTGCTAATCTTTTAATTACAGATTTATCTGAAGAGATAAAGCATTCAAGCGCTTGTAAAATCTATATTTCAAACATGATGACTCAAAATGGAGAAACTAATGGCATGTCTGTTGAGGATCATATGTTTGAAATAATTTCGAAAATTGGTAATCTTGATTACATAATCTTAAATAAAGAAGTTTCAGAAAAGCAGAAAAAAAGATATGCTGAAAGAGGTGTTTTCCCTCTTGAATATGACTTAATAAATTTATTAGCTTCAGGAGTTAAACCCATTGTTAAAAAATTTACAAATGAAAGAAAATTTGCTCATCATGATTCAGAAAAATTAGGTCAATGTATATATGAGATTGCTAAAAAATGGAGGAAGAAAAAATGAAAATAAGAATTGGAATTAATGGTTTTGGAAGAATAGGTAGACTTGTTTTTCGTTCCGCATTCAATAGAGAAGATGTTGAAATTGTAGGTATTAATGACCTGATGCCTGTAGAAACTTTGGCTCATTTGCTTAAATATGATTCAGTGTATGGAAAGTTTCCTTTTGAGGTTTTTTCAGGAAACTCAAAATTGCATATTGGCTCTACTGATATTCCGGTTTTTAGTTATCGAGATCCTTCTGACCTACCTTGGGGAGAGATGAATGTTGATTATGTTGTTGAGTCAACAGGCATCTTCAGAACAAAAGAAGCTGCTTCTTCTCATATAAAAGCTGGTGCAAAAAGAGTCATTATTTCTGCTCCTGGAGCAGGGGAAATAGACGGAACATTTGTGATGGGGGTTAATCATGAAACATTTGACCCAGAAAAAGATGTTATTGTCAGCAATGCTTCTTGTACAACAAACTGCCTTGCTCCAATCGCCAAAGTTTTAAATGATAATTATGGAATTGAAGAGGGTTTAATGACAACAATACATGCCTATACCGCTGGACAGAATTTAATAGATGGCCCTAATAAAGATTTGAGAAGAGCAAGGTCTGCTGCTCTCAATATTGTTCCAACGACAACAGGAGCAGCAAAAGCTATAGGTGTTGTTTTGCCAGAACTTCAAGGTAAATTAAATGGAATGTCTATAAGAGTGCCAACTCCAACAGTTTCTCTTGTAGATTTGACTGTGAAGGTTCAAAATCTTCCAAAAGACACGACTGAAGTTAATTCGAAGTTTGAATATGCAAGTAAAAATGAACTTGCGGGAATTTTAGGGTATGAAGAAACTCCTTTGGTTTCAAAAGATTTTGAAGGAGATCCGAGATCTTCAATTCTTGATTCTGCTTCTACTTATGTTATGGGTTCATTGATTAAAGTTCTTTCTTGGTACGACAATGAAACAGGATATGCAACAAGGGTCGTGGATCTTGCTGAATATATGGCGGAAAATGAGTGATTGAGAAAAAATGGTTTA
>CAYFJE010000083.1:0-4689 GCA_964343345.1 uncultured bacterium | reverse complement strand
CCCGCGACCTCCAGCTTGGGAAGCTGATGCTCTACCAACTGAGCTACTTCCGCAAAAAATAACATAAAACACATCCTAATTCCTTATTTAACACTATGCCAAGTAGTTCCTGAAGAAGAATCTTTGATTTGTATGCCTAAACTTAACAATTCCTCTCTGATTTCATCAGCTTTTTTCCAATCTTTATTTTTTCTAGCTTTATTCCTTAAAGAAATCATTTCATTTACCTTTTCGTCATCCAAATCAACTGATTGTGGAAGGATTCCTAAAACATCATCGACCTCAATAAAAAATCTTTTTAAGCTTCCAGAAAGACCTTTAATACCTTTTTTTCTAGAATCTTTTATTAAATCCATTAATACTGCAATTGCCTGTGGAATATCAAGATCTTTTTTTAGATATTCAATAAAAGCATTTCTGTATTTTTCGACAAACAAATCATTTGATTCAAAATCTAAAGAAAAACTATCAACCTCTTCCAAAAAATTTCTCATCCTGTTTAAAGTTGATCGAGAATCTTGAAGAAGGTCAAAACTAAAATTCAAAGGCTGCCTGTAATGTCCACGAATTAAAGAATATCTTAACTCAGCCCCTGTATAACCTTTTTTATAAATATCTTCTGGAGTGTAAGCATTTCCCAAACTTTTTCCCATCTTTCCGCCGTCAACCAATAAAAACCTACAATGCATCCAATGAGTTGCAAGTTTCTTCCCGCAAAAAGCTTCACTTTGAGCTATCTCACATTCATGATGTGGAAAAATTAAATCCTCACCCCCTGAATGAATGTCTAACTTGTGTCCAAAAAGACTGTTCACCATTGCGGAACATTCAATATGCCAGCCGGGAAATCCATCAACACCTAAAGAAGTATCCCATTTCATAATATGTTTAGGATCAACCTTCCATAAAGCAAAATCTTCTGGATCTTTTTTTTCAGAATTGACATCTACCCTATGTCCTAGATCTAATTCTTCAATAGAGTTTTTTGACAGGCTTCCATATTTACCGAAAGACTTAACTGAAAAATAAACATTCCCATTAGATTTATATGCATGGCCTTTTTCTATCAATTTTTCGATCATGGAAACCATGTCCTGGATGTGATTGCTCGCCTTAGAGACATATGTGGGTTTTCTCATGTACAAAGAATTCATATCACTAAAAAATTGCTCTTCGTGATGAGCAACAATCTCCCAAGGAGAAATTCCCTTTTTTGTAGCTTTTTCTTCGATTGGATCGATTTCAAGAGGCTCTCCTTCAGTTTCCCTCATGTGTCCAACATCGGTTATATTCATTGCTTGATGAACTTCCCAACCTCCCCACTCCAAACTTCTTCTCAATAGATCAGAAAATAAAAAAGATCTCCAGTTTCCAATAGTTGGACGACTATACAAAGTTGGTCCACAATGATACATTCTCACAACCCCATTTTCATGAGTTTCAATAGGGAAAGAATCTCCTCTTAAAGTATCGAAAAGAACTGGTCTAAACCAAGGTTTATTCAACTAGTTATCCATCTTCCACAATTAGGACACACACAAATAGACTCTGTAGATGCAAGTTCCTCCAAACACAAAGCAGGCAAAGAAGAATTACAAGCACTGCATAAAGAAACAACTCCATCTTCAAAATCTTTAGCTTTCACAATTTGAGCTAAAACAAGCCCTTTAGACCTTTTTGCAAGATCTATGAATCTTGATACAAGTTTTTCATCAAGAGACTCACAAGAACTCTCAATTTCCTTGCTTATTTTTTCTATCGTTTGATCTTTTTCCTCAACAAGCCCAGTCCATTCTTTTTCTCTGTTTGCAACAGCCTCTTCTATAGTTGCAAGTCTTTCCCTGTTATCCCTTATAGATTTCTCTAAATTTTCAATTTGGATAGCACGACCTGCAAAATCTTTCTCCTTGTCATCTTTCTCTTCTCTTTTTTGAATCAAAGATTCAGCCAAATCTTGTGCAACTCTGTGTGAAATGTCTTCAGCACTCATGCTCTCTAATTTTTCAATTTCTTGAACTATAGATTGCAATTCCGCTTCTGCCTCCATTGACTCTTTTTTCACCCTGTTGTAAACTTCTTCTCTTCTCTTGAGCCTCTGCTCTTCTTCTCTTGCGGACTTTCTTCTTTGAGCCAATCTAAATTCACTAGCTTTTTTTACCTTTTCTTCCTCAAGAGACTGTATCTCCAAAGTTTTTTCTTGTATACCTTTAAGAACCTTCAAATCCTTATCATTAAGAACAAAATCTAAACTAAACATAAAACACTCCTTTATGGTGGGGAGAGAGGGACTTGAACCCCCGACCTCCTGTTTGTAAGACAGGCGCTCTATCCAGCTGAGCTATCCCCCCAAAGCCTCAGCGTGGGTCTGGTAGGATTCGAACCTACGACCAACGGATTATGAGTCCGCTGCTCTAACCGCTGAGCTACAGACCCACGATTTGAGTATCCTATCATAATCCAATTTACAAATGTTATACTAAGAACACTGGGTGGTTTTAGCTTGAAAAAGTTATACCTTAAAAAGGGAAAATTGTGAAAATCAATTACGGCCCCCGCCACCGTTACTGGCATAAGTAACTTTAGGTTTTGTCACTGTTAAAAGCGGGAAGACAAAATCATAATAAGCCAGGAGTCGGGAGACCTACCTAGTTTAAATTACGGGAGGTAATACTTTGAAAAAAATACTTAAATTAACCATTTTGACTCTTTTCTTTTGTTCATGTTCTGAAAACGCTCCTAGAAATTCGATTATGCGAGACAATGCCAATCTTGTATTGTTGACAAACAATTGGACTGAAGATGAATCAAGCTTTCACATACGAACTGAAAATGGGAACTGGATAGAAAGTGTTGAACATATTGACATAAATGACATGTTTAGCGCAGACACAGTAGCAAGATCCTTCACAAGGAATGAAGCATGGTTTTTAGATAGGGGTAAAAATTCAATTTCAAAAATAAACTTTGACAATATGGGACATCCAACAATCTCATCAAATTGGATACTTGAGGAAAACCCTAACCCTCATGATGTTTGGGCTGAGGGAAACAGTCTTTATGTCACTCAGTATGAAAGTGAAAAATTATTGGTTTTAAATATACAAGATGGAGAAACTATAAAAGAAATAAACCTTTCTGAAAATGAATTATTGAATGAATGTGCTGGCAATGATGGAAAAGTTGAAATGGATCAAATTTTTGGAAAAAATGGAAAAATCTATGTTTCAATGCAATGTTTAAATACACTTGGATCATGGGAACCATTAACAGAAGGAAAAATAGCTGTAATCGACATAACCTCAAAAAGCATTTCTGAAGTTATCACCCTCACAGAATGCTTTAATCCAGTAGATGCATCGGAAAATCCAGAAAAAAATTATTTATATTTTTCATGTGTTAACAATTATGAAGGGGGAAACGACGGCTCGTTAATAAGAATGTCTTATCTTGACCATTCGATAGAAAAATTAATGGATGAATCTTTTTTTGGAGGAGATATAGGAGGAATAACAATAAAAGACAATAACAATGTTTTTCTAACTGTAACATCCCCTTTGTGGAGCCATACTTGGATATCAAAAGCAAACCTTTCAACAATGACAGTTGAAACAATACATCAAAAAAATACACTTTGGCATAACAGGATAGCTTTCAAAAATGAAACACTTTGGATGATTGGAGAGGAAGGACTTTATTCGATATCTGATTGTGGACTTTTCTGCACAAACGAAAAACTTGTAAAATCTTCAACAGACTCAGCTCAACTTCTTTTCTGGCTGGGAGATCCAACATTCGGTGGCGGTGGACACTAGAACCTAAAAAGATGAAATATTTTTGGAATCTATGCATTTGCATTTTTTTCATTTTCTCATCATGTCATAAAGGGAATTTACCAGAAAATGAAACAAGAGAAAAAGAAAAATGGAGGATAATATCTTTAGCCCCATCAACGACCAAAATACTTGAAAAATTAAATTTAACCCAACACCTAGTTGCTACAGATAAATTTTCAGAAACAGAAAAAAAGACTATAAATATCGGAGGTTTTCTAGATCCAAATTATGAACTTATAACAGAGATAAATCCAACTCATATCATTGGCTTAAAAAGCCATTCCAGGATAAAAGAAAAACTAAATTTTCTAAATTCAAAATGGATATTGGAAAAAGCAGAAAACATAGAAGATTATTTTCATACTTTCGAAAAAATTGGAAAAGAATTTGGTAAAAAAGAAACAGCACAAAAACACATAAACGAAACAAAAAAAACCTTTAATTCGTTTACAGAAATGGCATCATTAAAAATCCAATGCGATTTAACGAAACCAGAAAACTGTCCTGAAAGAAAAAAAATACTTATCGTTATATCTAGAAAAAGAGGAGAAACAACCAATATATTAGCTGCAAGCAAGAAAACTTTTATTTCAGAAATAATCGAGATGCTTGGCGCAGAAAATGCGGTTAAATATAATGAAGAATCTGTAAATCCATACTGGCCAAACCTTAGCCCTGAAAGCATAATTGAAATAAATCCAGACGAAATATGGGAATTTGGAGAATTGAGAAAAGATCAAGAACTGTGTTGCAAAATAGGAAGTTACTTCTACCCCTACCTGAAAATGAAAACAGTAAATGCTGTTCAAGAAAAATCATTTAAACTTTTTGAAGATAAAAACCTAACCATACCAGG
>CAYFJE010000082.1:0-4701 GCA_964343345.1 uncultured bacterium | reverse complement strand
CCCAAAAAACAAAGATCCTGACGAATGGTTGAAAGAAGAAGGAAAAAAAGGATGGGAAAATTCAAAAAAAGAAAATGCTCTAGATTTCAAATTAAACCAAATAATTGAAGATGAACACGGTCTTAAAACGGAAATTTCAAAACAACGTGCAATCGATAAAATCAAACCAATTATCAAAGATATCGATAAAAGCTTTTTAGAAGATCAAATAATCGAAAAGATATCCAAATCTTTTCTTTTACCAAAACAACTGGTAATCAGAGAACTTGAAAAGGAAAATTTTAATAAAGATAGGAAAGATAAAATCGAAAAAGCAAAATTTGTTTCTGAAGAAGAAGAACTTCTGAAATACCTTTTTAAAAATCCAAACAAATGGAACGTGATATCCGAGATACTAAACAGATACGAAATTCATGATTTCGAAAATGAAAAAACAAGAAATATTTTCTTTGTAATGAACAGCATAAAATCCTCAGATCCAACGAAACTGTCAAAACAACTTGAAGAAAAGGAAGTTGCCTTCATGAATGAGTCTTTAATTACTGAAGAAAAAACAACCCTTGAAGATATTGAAGAAGTTTTAAAAATAATAATTCTAAAAAATTTAAAAAATAGAAGAAGAATCTTATCTATCTCAGGAAAAGAAGATAAACTCCAAAAAATAAATGAAATAAACAAAAAGATAAACAGCATAAGCGAAGAAGGAGTTCCTGGATGGAATGAACTCTAAATGTGCATATCTGCAATCTTTATAAAAACATTAGACAACTCAATATCGTTCGGCTTCAACAGGGAAGAATCTCCATATCGAAAATTTAAATCGCCGACATGCTTCAAATACAAAAAAACAAAAATAATTTCAGGAATAGATAAAGAAGCTGGAGGAACTTGGCTGGGATTGAATGAAGAAAAAATATTCTGTTTTGTTACAAACAGATATGACAAAAAAGTTCAAACAAAAACCTCAAGAGGTCTTTTGGTGCTAAATCTTCTTTCGAAAAAAACAATTGAAGAATGTTTTGACTATCTGAAAAAAGAATTATCGAACAATTCCTACGATGGATTCAACTTGATATTCGGAAATGTAAATAAAGTTTTTTATTCAAATAATATAGATAAAAAAATAAAAGTGCTGGGGAAGGGAAACTACTACCTTTCTAACTCTGAAATAAATGATAAAAATTCCAAAAGGATAAAAGCGATCCAGAAAGAATGCCTGAAAATAAATTCTAAAAATTTTAAAGAAGAAATGAAGAAAGTTCTTGCATCAAAAAACTTAAAAAATAATTATTCTCAAAGGGTTTCGTCAAACATATTAAAAATTGAAAAAAACAAATTGTCTTGGTTTTTTTCAAACATCAATGACGAATTCGAAAAATGGCAAAACCCAGAATTAGATAATTTATTCAAATAAAACACTTTTAAATTCTTTCAAAAGTAAAGGAATATTTTTACTCTCTGGAGATTCACAATAAACTCTTAAAATAGGCTCTGTGCCACTGCCTCTAACCATCACCCAGCTATCATTTTCTAGATTCAGCTTTATGCCATCATCAACAATAATTTTCTTTTTGGATATACCAAACTTTTTAGAAAAAGCATCTATATATTTTTTAGGTTCTTTTCTTATCAAGCCAGCGACTTCTTCATCTACTTTTAGATCTTCTCTTTCGTAATGAAAATCTCCATAAACTTTTCGGAGATTCTTTCGTAGAGTTCGTAGAGTTTTTTTCTCTTTGATTAAGTGTTCAATAATCTTAAGAGAAGCGAGAAGGCCGTCTCTTTCAGGTATATGAAAACTAAAACCAACACCACCAGATTCCTCACCAGCGATCAATGCATTACCGCTATCTAAGTAATCTGAAAGATACTTGAATCCGACCGGGGTTTCAAACAAGTCAACTTTGTATTTTTCTGCAATTTTGTTTAACCACAACGAAGTAGGTAGGCTTTTTGCGATATTTCCCTTGCTCTCCTTCATGATGATGTCTGCAATAATTGCAAATGTTTCCTGCGGCCATAAAACCTCACCTCTCTCATCACATAGAGCGAACCTATCACCGTCTCCATCAAAAGATATTCCTATAGATTTTTTCCCCGAAGAAAGTATTGAATCAGAAAGAATTTTTAAATTGGAAGGAATTGGTTCAGGCGTCACATTTCCAAATGTCGAATCTCTAGAATCTCTAATATAAGAAATACTCATATTTCCTGGATTAATAAAAATGTTCTTGAACAAATCCATCTGAGCACCATGCATAAAATCAACAAAAATATTTCTTTTTGATTTCTTCAATAAGCCAAAGTCAACCAAACCCTCAACACCTTCCCTGTAAAGCTGATTGAAATCTGCAGGAACATGAGGCCTTAATCTTTTATCAGCTTTATCAAAAACCTCAGACTCAATCTCAGATTCAATTTGAGAAATTATTCCAGAGGGCAAAGGCCCTCCGTTTGGACCTTTAAGTTTGACGCCTAAGTAAGTATAAGGATTATGGCTTGCTGTAAGCTGAACTCCTAAATCTGCTTCTAATTCTCTAACGGAAAAAGATAAACTTGGGGTAGGGCAAAAAGATTGAGAAAAAAGAACATGACATCCTTCTGAAATCAAACACTCAACAGCCACGGAAGAAAAATCCCTTGCTTTAAACCTGGTATCGTATCCAACACAAACATGAGCCCTTCCGTCAACCATATCATTTATTCTTCTGCCGACTGAATGCATCAATCTTCTTAAGTTGTGTTCATTAAAGTCAAAACCTATTTCTGCTCTCCATCCATCAGTTCCGAATTTAATAGGGGTTGCCATCTTTTTTTATCCTAATAGAGATTATGATAAAAGAATTATGGACATGATATTCGAAAAAGCCAAGAGCCTAGGCGTAAATTTAGGGCAATCAGAAGAAGCGAAAGCTATAAGAAGAGCTCAAGAATCTTTAGCAAAAGATGAAGAGTTAAAAGGTCTTTTAGGACAAATGCAAGCTTTGCAAGATCAAGCTTATGGAATAAGAGCAAGGAACAACGAGATTCCTGAAGAGTTGAAAAAAAAGATTGAAGCAATTCAGATGAAAGTTGAAGCTAAGCCAATTTACCAACAGTTTATTGCCGCTCAAATGAATTTTGAAAAACTTATGCAAAAAGTAAATAAAACAATTGAAGAGGGGATGAAGGAAGGTGGAGAAAGAAAGATAATTGTTCCATAAAAAATGAAAAAACATATATTCATTCTTTTCTTATTTCTATTCACTTCTTGCTCAAGCCCATGGTCAAAAGATGAAAGTTTTGAACTTGAAGGACTAGAAAAAACAACTGTAGAAAATATCACGATAAAAAGAACAGTTGTTGCATACGGTTCAATCCAGCCACTCATAGAAGTCGAAGTAAAAAGTGAAGCTTCTGGAATAGTTTCAGAAGTTCTAGTTGAAAAAGGAGACAAAGTTCAGAAAGACCAAGAACTTATAAAACTAGATGAAAAATTACTAAAATCAAAACTCAATCAAGCTTTAGCAACGAAAACCTCTTCTGAAGCAAGCTTAAAATCCTCAGAGCTTGAATTGGAATCTTCAAGAAGGAACCTCGAAAGAACAAGAGAGCTAGTTCAAAAAGGCTTTGGAACCCAGGAAGAGCTTTTTCAAGCTGAAGAAAGATTTGAAAGATCTGAATTAACATTAAGAATACAAGAGGCAAACCTGCAAGAGGTTCTTGAAAGGGTGAATGAAGCCCAAGAAGAGCTTCGTAATGCAACAATCTATTCAGCCTTAGACGGGACAGTTTTGAATCTACTGGTCGAAGAGGGCTCTGCTGTATCTTCTGCCACAGGAGGAATGGGTGGCGGCACTAGCTTACTTGTTGTAGGAGATATGCAGACTATGAAATTCTTAGGCCTTGTTGATGAAACTGAGGTCAGCACTGTTGAAGAAGGGATGGACTGCAGCATACAAGTCCAAAGCCAATCGGATTCATTATTCAAAGGCACATTGTATAGAGTCTACCCAATGGGTATTGATTATGGGGGGATAATAAATTATCAAATAGAAGTTAGGATTGACAACCCAGAATACAAACTCTTGCCAAAAATGACTGGAGAAGCAAGATTTACTGTTTCTGAATTTCAAGCTATTGGACTTCCTGATACAGCTTTGATTTTCGAGGACTCAAAAACATTTGTTTGGAAGATGGATGAAAAAGGAATCCCAAAAAGAACCCTTGTTACTATTGGAAAAATCGGTGACGAAAATGTTGAAATTTTATCGGGTCTCTCTACTGGAGATGAAGTCGTAAACAGGCCTCCAGCAGACCTTGAAATGAAATTGATTGGCTCAAAACGTAGCAGAGGTAGAGGCGGACCTTCAAGAGACTAAAAACTAATGTCTTTAATTGATCTCAAAGATATATCCAAGATTTACAAAACTGGAAAAATAACTTTCAAAGCATTAAAGAATGTGGATTTGAAAATAGAGAAAGGAGAGAGCCTCTCTATAATCGGACCTTCAGGATCTGGAAAAAGCACATTGATGCACATCATTGGACTCTTGGACAGGCCAACTACAGGATCTTATATTCTTGACGGAGAAGATATTAGCAACCTAAACAGTAATAAATTAGCTATGTTAAGAAATCAAAAGATTGGCTTTGTTTTTCAAAGTTTCCACCTTCTCCAAGGAACAACGGCATGGGAAAATGTCGCACTTCCTCTTTCCT
>CAYFJE010000081.1:0-4704 GCA_964343345.1 uncultured bacterium | reverse complement strand
ATTTTATTTTAGATGGTTCAGATAATTTTCCAACAAGGTACCTTGTGAATGATGTTTGCAAATTGGAAAAAAAGATAAACGTACATGCTTCTGTTTTTAGGTTCGATGGACAACTTTCAGTCTTTTGCCATGAAGAAGGGCCTTGTTATAGATGCATGTTTCCAAAACCTCCTGAACCAGGGAGTGTTCCTAGTTGTGCAGATGCTGGAGTAATTGGTGCTCATGTTGGAATATTGGGAAGTATGCAGGCTTTGGAGACGATAAAAATGATTACTGGGCTTGGAGAGCCTTTGGTGGGTAGGGTTTTGTCAGTTGATTCTTTAGGTATGGATTTTAAATCTTTTGAATTGTTCAAAGACAAGGATTGCTCGCTTTGCGGACCCAATCAGCAAATTAAAGAGTTGATTGATTATGAGAATTTTTGCGGTTCTCCTCTTGGTTTTGAGTTGAACAAAATCGAAGAAGCAACAGTTAAGGAACTCTTTGAACTTAGGGAAAACAGCATTCCTCATGATCTTTTGGATGTCAGAGAAGAGCCCGAATTGGCTTTGGCGAAGATAGAAGGTTCTTTGTGGATTCCAATGGGGGAAATTTCTCAAAGATTGAGTGAATTAAACCCAGGAAGAAAGATTATTGTTCATTGCAAATCGGGAGCAAGGTCTGCAAATGTTGTTAGTTATTTGAAAAGTGTCGGTTTTTCAGATGTAAAGAATTTGAAAGGTGGAATTCTTGCATGGTCTAGAGAAATAGATTCCACTATCTCAGAATATTAGTTTTTTACAAGGCATTTTTCATAAAGTTTCAGGTATTTTTTTACTATTTCTTCTTTGCTGAAAAATTCTGCTCTTTTTCTCGCATGGAATCTTCCTTTGCCCATTGTGGATAATGCAATTTCTGAGATTTCTTTCGGATTCCCGCTTGTTGTTGTTTTGAAAAAATCTCCTTTTTCTCCTAAAACCTCTTTCACTCCTCCGACTTCTGTTGCAACTACAGGTGTTCCACAAGCAAGTGATTCAAGGATCGTTAATCCGAATGATTCAATTTTGCTAAGGTTTAACAGAATGTCTGAATGAGGGTAAATTTCTTCTACATTTTTAATCTCACCTAGAGATTCAACATGATTTCTGATTCCTAGACTCTCTGAGAGCTCTAGACATTTTTTCAACTCAGGGCCAGATCCTACCAATATCAATTTCGAAGGTTTTTTGGAAACCATTTCCGCAAATGTTTTTATTACAAGTTGAGGGTTTTTTGCTTTTCTGAAATTACTCACATGAAGCACGACACTCTCACCTCTTGATTTTGCTGAAGCAACAGAAGGATGCGGTCTTCTGTTTGGTGTAAAGCGTTTCAAGTCAACAAAATTGTTTATAACATTGATTTCTTTTTCTAAATTAAAGGTTGCATAACTTTCAAGAGCTAGAGATTCGCTGACTGCAGTTATTGAATCAGACATTTCCAAGGAATCTTTGATTATTTGCCCGTAAGAAGGGTCTGTTCCGAGTAGATTCGTGTCTGATCCATGCAGTGTGACAATATTTTTAGTAAAAATATTTCTTTTTGAAAGGATATTTTGAACAAGTTGATTAACTAGAGCGAAAGGAAACGCATAATGTGCATGAAGTATTGTTGGAGGGGATTTTTCAGCAGCTGAGAGAAGGCTTTGAACAAGTGTCATGGCATATGGTCTGTGATCCTTGAATAGTGGATAATTCAAATCTTTTGGTTTGTGTACTGTGACATTTGATTTTTCTAATGAGGAGAACCTAAAAGGTTCTCCATAAGAAAAAAGATGTGTATCAACTTCGCTTTCAGCAAGATTTGCTGCAAGTTCAGTTGCTATTATCCCAGATCCCCCTGCAGTTGGGTGGCATGTTATAAAAACTGTTGGCTTTTTCACCAGGGTGCATCCATAAACGTTTTGACAGGATCTTCTAAGGGTATTTCTCCCTTGCATGTAATTGATTCTCCATATTCTTTTCCTATTTTTTGACCCCAATATCTTGATCTTTGATGAAGCCATGATTCAAAATCTGGATCAGACAAAAGAGTTTCTGGATCTTTGGATCCTGATTTGAAAAATTGGCTTTCATGAGCAAATACTGCTCTCAGTTTGTTTTCGAAATGTTCTGATATGTCAACTATCGCACTTGGGTTTTTGTTATGCCATCCTCCAAAAAACAAAACCCTGTCCGGCCTCCATTCAGGAGGTGCATTTTTATCTTCATCTAGGTATTTTTTCAAGCCAGAAAGCATGCATGTTCTTTCGACAACTTTACTTGCGCCGATATGGTCAGGATGTCTGCAATTCCAGTGATGAGTCATGACCAACTTTGGTTTCAGCAATCTGATGACATACGCAAGTTCTTTCCTGTTTTTTTCATTGTCATGTATCGATGCATCAGGCCATTCCATATTCAATCGAATTTGGAGACCCAGGATCTCAGCTGCTTTTATGCATTCTTTTTCACGGATTTCTCTATTTCCCCTCGTCCCTTTTTCACCTCTTGTCAAATCTACAACTCCGGTCTTGTAGCCAAGAGATGCTGATTTAGAAAGGATGCCTCCGCAGGAAAGTTCAATGTCATCTGGATGTGCACCAATTGCAAGAAGGTCCAATCCCGGTTGAAGTGGGTTTAACGGTAGATTATCAATTGTCGGTCTTTGCATTTTTCAAATTTCTCCAATAGGTTGTATTCTTTCATATTTTTGTTGAAAAAGTACTCGATTGCGGGAATACTTAACATTCTTTCTTGAGGTTTCCCTTCAGGCCATAGGATCTTTTTCAATTCATTTATTTGATTCGTTGAACTAGGTTCAATTTCCCTGAAAGTTTGGCTTTTAAGTTTTTCTAGGGGTGATGAGAGTTGTTTTTCGACCCTTTCTGCCATCGGCTTTATTGATGGTATTTTCTTAGAGAGCTTTTCCAAGAATGAATTTGAACTTTCTCCAGTGTCTTTTTGGAAATTTTCAAATTCATCCAAAAGGCTTTTGTTTTTTGTCATGCCGTATTTTTCAGATGCTTTTCTGGAATCTTTTTTTATGAGTTGAAAATCATCAATTGTCTCAATTATCTCTGAATATTTTTCGGGAACAATAGATGCTGTATATCTTGGAATGATGATTGGCTTTATGACTCCAAGTATGTCATATACCTCTTGGAAAAGGGCCCTGTATGCGATTTCTCCCGGACCTACAACAACAGCAATCCCATTGAAAACATGATCCTTGATTATTGTCCTTGATGTGACATTTGGTCCAAATGAGCTTGGGTCATTCTCTATTTCCTGGCTTAAATCTTCCAGTTTCCACTTGTTTCCGGATTCACTGAGAGCAGAATCTTCCTCTATGTTTATCCTGTATCTTTTGCCATCTTTGAGTTCAAAGACATTAAGTTTTTTAGGGTCTGTTTTGAAGGGAACGTCAAAACCAAGATCTTTCATTTTTCTATGGGCCCTTGTTATCGATTTAGTGATTTCCTGATGTTTTTTTACAAATTCAGAAAGGATTTTTGAGCCAGATTCTTTTATGCTTGAAAGATTTGATGGCACAAAGCTCATTTCAAGTTCGCTAAGGTAATTTTTTATCAGATATTCCTCATTTGCGGAAACAAAGTTTTTGTTTTCAAAAGACTCTCTGATGCCTTTGATGAAAGATTCTGTCCAGCTACAGGAAGGATTCTCATGGTTGAAGATTTCTGACAGGGATCCTGAAGGTTCGTTGTAGCTGTATTGGTTCATCATCTTCCTCTCTTTCGACTCTTTCAAGCTTGTCTTGACGATCTCAAGATTCCTTGAGAGCCATCTTGAGTTCCTCAATTCATCCCAGTCATCATCCTCGTTCTCTGACCAGAAAATGGTTCCGGCTTCAATTCCCCATTTCTCCAGCCTTCTTTTGATTCCAAGCGTGGTCAGGCATTTGTAGTAAAGGAATACGGGTCCGCAGAGAAGCCTTATCTGCTGTCCGCAATGTATCTTGAATTTTGTTTTTGAGGGGCTTGGAAGACCTTTTTCTTTGTTAAGAGCATCTGCACCTTTCCAATCGATGTTCGATTTTTGGCTTTGAACCTCTTCTGCTTTTCTCAGCCAGTCTTCCTTGCTGTTTGGATTCGAATCGAATATTGAAGACAAATCATTCCTTATATAGGCCTGTACCAATTCATTATCAATTGGCTTGTATGTATACTTATCATTCATGGCAGAGGATAGACATTCTAATTTGAGATTTTCTTCAGGAGAAAAGGTTAGCAGTGAGGAATCAAGGCTAGATTTACTCATATCTAAGGCAACCGGGGCCTCAAGGTCCTGGTCAAAGTCGCAAATCAAAGAAGGAAAGGTGAAAGTTAATGGAGAAGAAATGATAAAGCCAAGTTTCAAGGTTTCTGTCGGAGATGTTTTTTCATGGCCTGAATTCAAGGAAGATTCGAAAATAAGGGAAATAGGCCATGTTGATTTCGATGTTGTCTATGAGGACGATTTCCTGGCTGTGATTGAAAAGCCTTGGGGTGTTGTTTGCCATTCGGGTGCAGGAACAAAAGGCTTGACACTTGCAGAGGGCTTGAAGCACAGGTTTGGTGAATTGCCCGGTGAAGAAGGAAGAGAAGGGCTTGTTCACAGGCTTGACAGGGGAACCCATGGCCTGATGCTTGTCTCAAAGAAAGAGAAGACACATTCTGATTTGCAGGAAATGATCAGGAACAGGGAG
>CAYFJE010000080.1:0-4802 GCA_964343345.1 uncultured bacterium | reverse complement strand
ACAAATAGAAGATATAAGCGCTTCGTATGTAGAAAACTCAATACAAGCCATTTTTTTACGATGGGAAAACGCTGTTAAGAAAGGCAAAAAAAAACAAGAAGAAATAAACAAATACAAACAACAAATTAAGATTTTTACCAAGAAAGAATATTCGGGTTTTAAATTCATAATCGAAGCTGTTTCCGAAGACGAAAAGCTCAAGGCAGAGATTTTTAAAAAAATTGCAAAAACAGCATCATCAAACACAATACTGGGATCCAACACATCATCAATCTCAATCACAAAACTTGGAAATGCTAGCGGAATTCCAAAGAGAGTTATCGGCATACATTTCATGAACCCGGTTCCGGTTATGAGGCTCGTAGAGGTGATAGAGGGCGAAAAAACATCAAAAGAAACAACACAAAAAACCTTAGAGTTTGTCGAAGACATTAAAAAAACACCAGCAAAAAGCAAAGACAAGCCAGGGTTTATAAGCAATAAAATTTTAATGCCCATGATTAATGAAGCTATAGAGACTCTCGAAAGCAAAACAGGAACAAAGGAAGACATCGATACGGTGATGGAGTTGGGCATGAGGCATCCGCTCGGCCCTTTGAAACTTGCAGACCTTATAGGGTTGGACACATGTCTTGCAATAATGAATGTTCTCCACAAAGGTTTTGGAGAACCCAAATACAAGCCAAACCCTCTTTTGGTAAAAAAGGTAAAGGAAAAAAAACTGGGAATAAAGACAGGAGAGGGTTTCTACAAATACAATTAAAAGATAATGAATCAAACATTAGTTCAAAAAATAATAGCTAAAAAATCTAATAACAAAGAAGTGAGTGTAGGCGAAATTGTTATGGCGAATGTTGACAGGGCCATGGGGCATGATATAACAGGGCCCGCAGCCGCAGCACTTCTCAGAGAAGCTGGAATAAATCAGGTTTGGGACAAAGACAAGGTTGTTTTGGTTGCAGACCATTTTGTCCCAGCAAAAGACCTTGCGGCCGCAAAACTCGGTAAAGAGTTGAGGGTTTTTGCCGAAGAGTACGAAGTTGGACATTATTTTGGAGAGGGCAAGGGTGGAATCTGCCACGTCGTAATGCCAGAAGAAGGCTTGGTTGCTCCTGGGGAAATAGTTATAGGCGCGGATAGCCATACATGTACCAACGGAGCCGTAGGTTGTTTAGCGACCGGAGTAGGACACACGGACCTTGCGGCAGTTCTTGCGACAGGAAAGGTTTGGTTGAGGGTGCCGAAAACCATAAAGGTTGTTTTTAAAGGAACACCACCAGAAAACGTTACACCAAAAGACATGTCTCTTGCTTTAGGGAAAATATTGACAGTAAGTGGAGGAAATTACAAAGTTTTAGAACTTCACGATCAAACAGAAACAGGAATAGATATGGAAGGTCGTTTAACCATCTCAAACATGGCTATAGAGTGGGGAGCAAAGGCTGGAATTTTTGTTCCTGACAAAACAACAGAATCATTTATAAAAGAGAGAGCCCAAAACACTGAATGGGAGATGATAAAACCAGACGACAATGCCTCCTATACCCAGGAAATTATGATAGACACAACGGAATTGGAACCACTTGTAGCAATGCCCTTCAGCCCTGACAATGTTACAAGTGTCAGGAACATTGAAAAAGAAAAAATAAAAATAGACCAAGTTTTCATAGGGTCTTGTACAAATGCAAGAATAGGAGACTTGCGGGTAGTTCACGAAGTTTTTAAAAACAACCCCAACCAACAAAGCCAGGTTCCAAGGGTTGTTGTTATTCCAGGTGATCAAAAAACATATTTAACAGCCGTAAAAGAAGGGATAGCAACTGAATGCATCTCTAGAGGCTGTGTCTTTTCAACACCAACATGTGGACCTTGTTTAGGCGGGCATTCTGGAGTAATGGCAGCAGACGAAGTTTGCCTTTCAACAAGCAATAGAAACTTTCATGGCAGAATGGGTCACCCCGACTCCCTCGTTTATCTCTGCTCCCCTTTGGTTGCAGCACACTCAGCATTAAAAGGATACATAGCAGCTCCATAATTGAAAACAATCTTCCACCCTTTCAAAAAAATAAGTTGGATTGATGGCTACTATCTTCAGTTAGAGGCATTTCAAGATGCAGCACAAAAACAAGAGCATGTCTTTTTTTTCGAACATAAAAATGTAATCACACTAGGAACATCTTCAAAAAAAGAAGACATACCAAACAGCTTGGAAATAAGGCAGAAAAAGATAAAGATATTTCAAACAAACAGAGGAGGAGAAGCAACATGGCATGGCGAAGGTCAATTGGTTTTTTATCCTGTTTTAAACATTAAAAAAAGAAAAATTAAAGCACCAGAGCTTGTCAAGAGGATTCTCAAATCTACACAAAAAGCACTTTTTCGACAAGGTTTTTCTACCGTTTTAGATACAGAAAATCCAGGACTTTATATGAATGAGAAAAAGGTAGCATCTTTCGGAATGACAATAAAAAAAGGGGTCACGCTTCACGGTGTCTCCGTTAACATAAACAACAAGAAAACAGGTTTTAATACAATAAAACCGTGTGGGATGTCTCCAGAAAAAATGTCCACAATTTCAAAAGAAGGACAAAAAAAAGGAGATATAGAATTGATTTCTAAAGAAATACAAAAAGCACTTCAGGAGGATTTTTGAGCCAACACCCAAAATGGACAACCATAAAGATACAGCCAGGATCAACTAAGTCTTTGATAAGCTTGTTTTCTAAATCAAGCAAAATAACAACAATTTGTGAAGAAGCATGTTGTCCAAACCTTCCAGAATGCTGGGGGCGGGGTACTGCAACCTTCATGCTTTTAGGTGATGTTTGCACAAGGGGGTGTCGGTACTGTTCGGTCACAAAAGGCAAACCAGAACCTCCAAACCCAAAAGAGCCAGTTGAGCTTGCAGAAACAATTTATCAAATGAAGGCACAGTATATAGTTTTAACAATGGTCGATAGAGATGACCTTCACGATGCGGGTGTTTCACACATTCTAGAAACTGTTTTTGAAATAAAGAAACAAAACCCAGAAACGAAAATCGAATTACTTGTAGGAGATTTAAATGGAGACCCCTCCCTGATTGAGAAAATCGCAACATCAAACATCGATGTTTTTTCCCACAATATAGAAACCGTTGAAAGACTGTATCCAAAATTAAGACCACAAGGGAAATACTCAAGAGCTTTAAAGGTTTTGCAAATAGCATCTAGTTTCGGAATCCAAACAAAAACAAGCCTTATTGCCGGCATGGGGGAAACCACAGAAGAAGTTTTCGAACTCCTCGAAGACATTAAGCTTTCGGGTGTTGGCATATTTACTTCAGGACAGTATTTAAGACCCTCACAAAAACAAACACCAGTAATCAAGCATCGTTCCCCCGAATGGTTTTCGGTTATAGAAAAAAAAGCACAAAAAATGGGAATTAAATCGAAATGCGGTCCACTTGTTCGGTCAAGCTACATGGCAGAAACCTTGTATAAATAGATACCCCCATAGGGTATAAAAGCACTATTTTAAAAAATCGAATATAATTTCCAGTTATGAATTCGAAAAAAACAAATAAAACTCATAAAGGATCTTTTGGAGTTGATCAAGAAACAGCATTCAAGGTCCTCTATCACCCTCTTTTAAAGGCGAGGCTTTTGGACGAAAGGATGGTTAAACTCTTCAACCAAGGTCGTTTCGGCGGCACATATTTCAGTGGCTGTGGGCAAGAAGCAACAAATGTTGGTGCTGGGGTCCATATGGTTGAAGGAGACATTTTGGCACCTTCTCACAGACAGCTTGGAGCGATGGTTGCTCGCGGAATAACAGCAAAAAGGGTTTTGGCTCAAGTTTATTCAACGGCCGAATCTCCAGACGGAGCACAGCAGCATCCATGTCATTTTGGAGATCCTGAACTAGATATAGTTAGCCCAACCGGACATGTTGCAATACAGGTTGTTTTAGCAGCAGGGGCAGCTTATGCGTATCTCCTTGATGCATACAGGAAAGGAAAAGTCAAGCTCAACTGGGACAAAGATGGAATTGTTTGGGCTGGAAACTGGACATTGAAAAAAGGAACAAGTCTAAATTGCGCATTTTCTTTTTTTGGAGATGGGGCAACAGCAAAGGGAGATTTTCACGAATCTATGAATTTTGCTGGAGTACATAAACTTCCAGTTATATATATGGCTGAAAACAACATATGGGCAGAATCCGTACATGTTACAGAAAACGTTCCAGTGAAAAGAATCAGCGAGAGAGCGGCTGCATATGGGATGCCAGGTGTTACGGTTGACGGCCAGAATGTTTTTGAGGTTTATTCCGCAGTCCAGAAAGCTGTAGCAAGAGCAAGATCTGGAAAAGGGCCAACATTAATCGAATGTTTAACCTACAGGTATCATGGGCATTCAATGATAGACCCTGCTGATTACAGAACCGATGAAGAGGTTGAAAAGTGGAAAAAGAGAGACCCTCTTAAAGTTTTCAAAGAAATTGCTAAAAAAGACGGAATTTGGAGCAATAAAATGGCAAAAGAGATCGAAGCAAACATTAATCAAGAAATTGAAAAAGCTATTGATTGGGTTGAAGAAGAGTCAACAAAACCGAAACCAGATCAATTTATAGATGTAACTTTCAGAAATCCAAAATTCAACGAAGCCATAAGAAAAAGATGGGAGAAAAGAAAAAATGTCTAGTAAAAACATAAGTTATATTCAAGCAATAACAGACACAATGTGGTCAGAAATGGAGATAGACGAAACGGTTTTTGTTTTAGGACAGGATTCCGGAAGATACGGAGGGGTTTTCAAAGCAAC
>CAYFJE010000079.1:0-4830 GCA_964343345.1 uncultured bacterium | reverse complement strand
GGTCCCAGGGGTAAGATTTTCTGGGGATTTTTTAGATGATCAGAAAAGAGTCACCACTCCTAAAGATGCAATAGAAAAAGGAGCAAATTGGCTTGTTATTGGTAGGGCTCTTTTAGGAGTCTCTCACAAAGAAGCTGTTCAAAAAATGAAAATTTTTCAAAGAGAGATTGGTGCTTAAAAAGGTTTATTTTTTGTGTTTTCTTTAAAAAACAAAACATTGAACAGATGGATATTTAGTGAATTTCTAGGTCCATTTTTTGCTGTTCTTTTAGGTTTCTTGCTTTTTGCAATTTTAGCAATGGATCTTTATCAAATGATTGATCTTGTTTCCTCTAAACAGGTTCCTATGGTTGTTATTTTCCATATGCTTTTTTTAAGGTTGCCTTTTTGGACAGTATTTGCATTGCCTGTATCTTTGCTTTTTGGAATATTTCTTTCTGTTTCTAGATTAATACAAGATGGTGAGTTTAGAGCGGTAAGAACTTTAGGATGTTCGAAAGTTTCAGTTTTTTATAGGTTTGTTTTTGTTGGATTCTTTATTTCTTTGTTTTCTTTTTTTGTTCAGGAAAGATATATGAAAGATTCTCTGACTGAATATTTTGAAATTGTTGCGAAATTTAGCCAAAGTGACCTTATAAAGAGGATTGAGCCAGGTAAATTTGTTTCAGGGCCAAACAATATGTACTATTATTTCGGAGAAATTACTTCGAGTGGAGAGATTCGAGATGTACGAATTCTTAAGCTTGATTTGTTGAGTTCTCCCAAAGAGCTGGTTAGAGCTGAAGATGGAGAAATAAAAAATCAAATACTTACACTCAAGAAAGGTCAGTCGATTAAATTTTCTGAAGAGGGCAGCAAAATAAAAATATTACAAAACTTTAATACAGCGGAAATAGATCTCAGTAGAGAGTTTTCAGAGTCTATCCCTGTCATAGATAGCCCTTTAGTCGATAATGCAGCAACATTGAAGGATAAGATAGCAAATCATAAATCTAGATCTTTTTATCCAAAAAGACTTTTAGCTAGAGAGGAAACTGAGCTTAATTACAGATACAGCCTTCCTCTAGCAAATTTTATTTTTGTTGTTTTTGCCTTTCCTTTAGCACTTTCCATGGGTGTTTCAGGAAGAACATCAGCTTTTTTTGTAGCGGTAGTTTCTTTCACTGTTTATTGGGGTTTGATTGGTGTTGGTAGAGCTTTGGGTTATACGATGTCTGTTTCTCCAGTCGTTGCTGGATGGCTTCCTAATTTAATATTTTTGACAATTGGTTTAATATGTTTATTTGTACTTAGGAGAAGAAATGTTTAGCAGGTTGAGCATTTATACTCTCAGGGAGGTTATCCCCCCTGTTTTTCTTTTCACAGTCTCGATATTGGGATTAGAACTTCTTGGTACAGATTTTTATCAACTCGTTGGGATAATTGTGGATAGAAAAATTCCATGGCAAATTGTTTTAGAGATGCTTTATTTGAGAATTCCTTACTGGGCTTTTCACACTCTCCCTATTGCACTTGTTTTAGGTTTGTTGACAGGGTTAGGTAGGTTGGAGAGAGATTTGGAGTATAGAGCGTTGATAACTTCAGGAATGAATCCAAAAAAAATGCTTTCACCAATAATAATTTTTTCTTTTCTGATTTGTGTCACAAATTATTATTTCGGAGAGAAACTTGTGCCAGAAACTTTAAAAAAATACAACGAACTTATATCAAAACATGCTCCTGAGCAAATTAGCGAAAGTGAGATAAAAGAAAATTTAATTTACTCTCATGCCGATGGAACAATTGTTTTTATTGGAAAGCATGACAAAACTAGAAGTTTAGCAAAAAAAATACTTATTCTGCAAGAGGACGATCAAGAAAAAGAAAATTTGATACTTTCAAGATCGGCTTATATAAACGAAGATAGTTTTATTTTGGAGGATGGTGTTAGGTATCCTGAAGTTGGTGATCATTATGAATCGATACCTTCTCAAAATTTCAAATCAATGGAAGGTTCTTTAGGGATGGATTTAATTAATTCTTTAAAGGTTCCAGGTCAGGCACTTGAAAGGTACACTCCTGATTTACAACAAGATATAAAAAGGGCTTCAGAATGGGGTCAAAGCAGTTCAAACACTGCACATCTTTTATTGAATTTGCATTTGAAAATGTCTTTACCATTAAGTTCAATACTCTTGACATTGGTTGTTTTTCCATTGTCTCTTTGGAGCGGGGTTTCAAGAGGTTATTCGCATGTTTTTTTAGGTTTAGGTTTGTTTGGAATGTTTTTTGGTTTTTTGAATGTTTTTAAATCTCTTGGGTATCAAAATCTTTTAAACCCAGTCGTTGCTGCGTGGATGCCTAATTTGATATTTCTCTTTCTTGGTTTTTTTCTCCTAAAGAGGATGCCGAGATGAAAAGGTTTTTTTTAACACTGTCTCTCTTCGCTTTCTTTCCACTTGTTTTTTTTGCTGAAGACATTCCTATAAGTGCAAATAAATTAGAAATTTTAGATGAAGGAAACCTTTGGATTGGAATAGGAGAAGTTTCTCTTTTTTGGGAAGATTGGCAAATTGGTGCAGATGAATTAATTCTTGATTATGTTGAAAAGAAAATAATAGCGAATGGTAATGTTTTAATAGAGAAGCCAGAGTACATGATTTATGCAGAATCAATGGATTATGACACTCAAAAAGATTATTTTGAATTTAAAAAAGTGAAAGGATTTTTCCCCGGGGAAAAAGAACATCCTTTTTATTTTGAAGCGAATACCTATGAAGGGAAAGCAAATAGCTTTGTTTTAAAGTCATCAAAAATGACTTCATGTTTGCCTCCCTGTAACAAAGAATGGGAGCTTACGAGTCGTAAGAGCTATGTTGTACCTAATCAAAAAATAGAAGCATGGGGAGCAATATTTTGGATGGGAGGTATTCCGGTAATGTATTTTCCTTATGTTTATCTAGATTTGAAATCGAGAGATGGTTCTATAAATATTACAGTTGGAAAAAACAATACTGAAGGAAAATTTGTAAAAAGTTCTTGGTACTACACAGTGAATCCTCAGTTTGTGGGGGGGTTAATGTATGACTGGACTGAGAAAAAAGGTGATAAGAAAGGTTTAACTTCAAGTTATTTTTCTTCGTTGCTTGGGGGCATTGGTTCTTTTCTTTACAATGCTTCTAGAGATCCTGGAACAAATCAAAAGAACGAGATAGCACATTTCAAACAACAGATCAAATCAGAAAACCTGAGTGGAAATGTTTCATACAGTAAAAATGATACTTATTTACCAAATGCTTCTGGCTCCGAAAGACGAAACGATGAGAATGCAAGTTTTAATTTAGGTTGGAGCCAAGGAGAAGGAGCGAAGACAGATTTTTCAGGAAGTTGGAGAGCAAATAAGAATTCTTTTTCAGATCAGAAAAACTATTCTTTAAGCATTAAAGATAATAGGAAAATTGGAGATGTTTCTTTTCGGGCTTCTGGAAACTTTTCTTCAAGAGATTCTTTAAATTATTCAAATCCAGATGAAGAGCTTCAGTTAAATACAACTTTTTCAGGAGAAGGTTCTGGACATTTGAAAAATTGGTCTCTGAATTTTTCACAAAAAACAGATCCTGATGGAGACGATTACACTGATGATCAAAACAGACCTTTTAGGGACGAGTTGCCTTCTTTGAAATTGGGTTTGTCAAATTCCCTTTGGGATAATTCTTTAGGAAATGCCTTAGCTATTAGCAGAATATCATTTGAGGCTTCAAGAACGAAGTTTGGTCCTGTTGTCCCTACTGCTCAAAATCCTGATCCGAAATCAGAATTAACTGAAGCAAAAATGACATTTTCACAAAACCATGTCGTTAAGTTGGGTGAAAATGCGACATTGACTGCAAGAAATTCTTTGGTACAGGGCGTTTATGATACAGGCGATGCACAGTATTCTGTACAGCCTGCATTTACTTTGAACATTCCTTTTTCTCCTGATTGGACTACTACTTTTAGTCATCAATATAGGGATATCCATGGAACGAATCCAGTTTCAATGAACATTGCTTCAAAAACAAACAATCTTTCTTGGCAGACAGGTTTTAGGTCAAAATCAGGGACTGATTTTAGATTTACTACTGGATTTGATTTTCTTAAAAATGATATTTACGATCCCTCTTTGACATTTTCATCAACACCATCGAAGCATAGCAGGTTGTCTATGAATTGGGGTTGGTCTTTAGTCAATGATCAGCCAAGAGATCTTTCTGTAAGAATGCAGACCCTGAAAAGAGGTAAGCTCGAATGGTCTTTAAATACAACTTGGAATATGGAAGATTGGGGTTTTAAATTAAGAACTTTCCAATCAAAAATTACTGCAAAATTAAATACTGGTTTCAGGATAGGGCTTTCTATGAATCATAGGTTCAACAGCACGGACCCACTTCTCGAAGAGGTTTTAGTGACAAAAGAAAACTGTTGTACATTCTGGCAACTGTCCTGGAGAAGGTTTGATGATGTTTTGATGTTTACATGGGGAATTAAAGCATTTAGTGATCAACCACTTGGGATGGCTCATGGGAATGAGGGGTTTGTTGTGACCAATATTCCAGGTCAAAGCCAACTTGAACAGGGTTTTTAATTTAAGTTCTGTTACAGAGAATAGATGTCAAATTCAATGATGAATTAACATTAGATGAAGATGATATTTTTTTCCATTCTGCAAGTTTTAGCAACAGGTCAGAATCGTTGCCTTTTTCTACAAGGAGTTCCATTATTGCATAATAGAGTTTTTGTTCTAAAGATTTGAAGGGTTTTTCTTTTAATCCCATTTTCTCAAACCAATTTCTTTTGATTTCATCATCTTTT
>CAYFJE010000078.1:0-4895 GCA_964343345.1 uncultured bacterium | reverse complement strand
CTGGTATGGCTTTAAGTGCTATTGCAAATTTCATGGCTATGTCTAGAGCGGAAATGCCAGCAGCACCAGCACTTATTGGGGTTCTTGTTAATATTGCTTTGTTTTTTTGGGCAATGAACATGGGTGAAAAGAAAACGATCAACCAACTTGATTAAACCAGTTTAGATCTTATCTTTGCACTTAAAAGGTCAACTGTTGTTACAACCACAATAATCCCAAGAAGGATTGCTCCTACATTGTTCCAGTTTCTTGCCATCAGTGCAAAAAACAAGGTTTTTCCTATCCCTCCTGCTCCAACCATACCGAGAACACTGGCAGCCCTCATATTTATTTCAAGCCTGTAAATTAAAATTGACAAGAATTCAGGGACTATTTGGGGCCATGCTGAATACCTAAAAATTGAAATTTGTGAGCCCCCTACAGCAAGAATGGATTCCATCGGTTTCTGGTCAAGAGATTCAATAATTTCTGCAGTTAGTTTGGATAATGTTCCTATTGAATGAAAGCCCAAAGCTAAAATTCCTGCGAATGCACCAGGACCAACGCCTACTATAAAAATGATTGCCATCAATATTTCAGGTATTGTTCTTATTCCATTTAAGAGAAGTTTACAAATCACCGAAATTGGTTTAGGTGATATGTTTTCAGCTGCTAAAAATCCGAAAAATAATGCAAAAAATCCGGCAAAAGTTGTTCCGATAATTGCAATTTGAAAACTTTCAACGAGCCCTGCTGAAACGGATGGCATTATTTCCCATTCAGGATTCAGTATCCCATTTTCTCTGGAAAAAACTTTCAAAAACATTTCAATTCCTTTTTTGTTGTTTTCGGGCCAAATTTCGCTACAGATTGAAAAAAAGATAAGAAGTCCGATAATCCAAAATACCCAGTTTTTCTTATTCATGTTTTCATTAGCCTTTTCCTGATTTTTTCAGATATGTAATCAACAATTGTCACTACCAAAAAAATAGCTAAAAGTAACGATGATATTTTTTGATATTGACCAAGATCAAAATTAATATTGAGCCATACTCCAATCCCCCCTGCTCCAACGAGACCTATGATGGCAGCAGCTCGTATGTTTATTTCAAAAACATAAAGGCAATAAGATAAAAACTGTGGCAATATGATTGGCGATGCACTGTATTTTATCCTTGATATCCATGACCCTCCTACTGAGGTTATTGCATTTAAAGATTCTTCGTTCATCGAATCAAGGCTTTCGTAGAGGAGTTTGCTTATTATTCCAAATGAAAAAAGGGTTAATGCAATTGCTCCAGCAAAAGGGCTTGCTCCAAAAAGGGCAACACAAAGAGCAGCTAAAAGGAGGTCTGGAATTGTTCTGATAACATTTAAAAAAAATCTAAAAAAATAATTCAATGGATTGTTTTTAGTGGTTGTTTTAGATGCAAGTATTGCAATTGGATAAGCAAGTAAAGATCCAAGAAAAGTTGCAAAAAAAGCCATTTTTAAAGAGATTAAAAAATCAGGAAAAACAGCATTTAATTCAGAGAAATTTGGAGGCCACATTTCGATTAAAAAAAACTTTATGTCAGTTAGTCCTTTAATGAATTTTATTAAAGATACATCTGTATCAACTAATGCCCAAAAAAATATGGTAAAAAATATGATTAGGTTTATTCTTTTTTTCATTTTTCCATATATATTTTTTCAAATGATTTTTTTGTTGTTTTTGAGGTTTTTTGATCCCAGACTTTTTCACCTAATCGCAATCCAAGAATTCTGTCAGCATACTTTAGAGCCATGTCAACATCATGCAGGTTTACAAGAATAGCAATTTTTTCTTCTTTGGAAATTCTTTTTAAGTCGTCAAGCACTTTTTTTGCCGTGGGGGGATCAAGGCTTGCAACCGGCTCATCAGCAAGGATTATTTTTGGGTTTTGAATTCGAGCCCTTGCAATAGAAACTCTTTGTTGTTCTCCTCCGGAAAGAGTATCCGCTCTTTTTTCAATATAGTTTTCAAGCCCTAGATTCTTCAAGATTTTTTTTGCTTTTTTTATGTCTTTTTCAGACCAAATCCCGAATGTTGTTGATATTGCAGACCTTTGTCCCAAAAGCCCCGTCAAGACATTGTCTAAAACCGATAAGCGATTTTGTAGGTTGTAATTCTGAAAAATAAAACCTATTTGAGATCTATATTTTCTTAACTTAATACCTTTTATCAAATTGATATTTTCATCTTTAAAGAATATATTTCCTGTTGATGGTTCAATAAGTCTGTTGATACATCTTAATAATGTTGATTTTCCGGATCCACTTGGCCCCACTACAGCAACTAATTCCCCTTCCGAGATTTCAAAATCTAAATTTGACAATGCTGGTTTTTCGGATCCTGGGTATTGTTTACTAAGTTTTTCAATTTTTATCAATTTTTTCATAAAAGTCCACTTTTTTCTGCCAACCTTTCAAGTTCTAAAAAGTCTTTATGGCTTGTTTCTTCAAACCCTTCAATACTATAAACATCTTTTAATATTTTAAAGATCGCTTCGTTTTTTTGAGGGAGATTCAAAAATGCTTCTTTTATATCTTTTGCAATCTTTGAGTCAAGATTTCCCCTTGCAGCAATGATATCGTTTGGTATTGGTGTAGTAAGTGCGATCTGTATGACTTCTCCTTCCCATTTGTCAAGAATTTCAAGTTTTAATTTCCCACATTTGGTTTCAACGATTTTATTTTTCCCTTTTTCCATTGTTTTTAAAAATGGATTAATTTCTTTAGCTAGTTCATCTAAATTCGAAGGAGTGTATCTCATTAAAATATCCCAAAATATATTTTCTTTTTCATATGTTTTTTTAATCTCCTCTGGGCACCAATTCAGATTCTTTGTTGATATGTTTTTTTGAACCTCATCACCTTCTTCACTAAGAAATGTAATTTTCACTTTTGATCCCGGGGCAATATCGGGAAAATCTTTAACAAAATTTTTTCTTGCATCTTCAAAAGTTGCACCAGCATCCCAGTCCCCTCGGTATATTGCTTGAATTACATTATCGTGACTTCCAAGCATTGCATAGTTTTTTAAATCTAAACGATAATCAATTCCTTCAGACAGGAGTGTAATTTGAGGGTACAAAAAGCCGCTTGTTGAGGCTGGGTCTGTAAATGCAAAAAGGCTACCTTTTATATCTGAGATTTTTGTTATGCCGCTTTTTTTTGAAGCAATTATTTGAGATCTGTAGCTTGTTTTTCCAAACCTTACAGTTCTTAGCAGTGGACGGGTGGCTTCGCCTTTTTTTTGTGTATCTCTATGGGACAAAAGATATGAAAAAGGAGCAAGAAATCCTATATCAACTTTTCCTGATTTTATTCCAGCTATTAAACCCATATATTTAACAGCAACAAAACTTTCAACTTTTATTCCAGGATATTTTTCTTGAAGAGTTAATTCAAGATATTCTTCAAGAGGTTTGATATCATCTTTAAGTGTTTCTGCTTGCTGGCTTGGAACAAAACCAATCATCAGTGTGCAATTTTCTGGATTTTTTTCAAAATTACAGATATTTGACTGAGATGAACAATTGCTAAAGCAGAAGAAGGATAAAAAAAAGAAGATTTTTTTATACAAAACGCTATTATGGTAATACGATTAATTTAAATCTTTTATATTTTTAAGAACTTGAAATGACGAATTTTGGATTATTAGACTGGATTATTGTTTTCCTTTATCTTTCAGGGTCTGTTTTTATTGGATATCAATCTAGAAAATATGTGAAAAATATGTCTGATTTTGTTGTTGCCGGAAGATCTCTTGGACGTGGCTTGGGTATCGCAACGATGATTGGTTCCGAATTAGGCTTGATTACCGTAATGTATGCAGCTCAAAAAGGATTAACTGGAGGGTTTGCTTCTTTTCACATAGCGCTACTTGCCGGTTTGGTTTGCCTTATCGTTGGATGGACTGGTTATATTGTTGTACCTTTAAGAAAACTTGGGGTTATGACAATTCCAGAATTTTACGAAAAAAGATTTTCAAAAGGAGTTCGAATACTAGGTGGAGCAATTTTGGCTTTATCAGGTATTTTGAATATGGGTATGTTTTTGAATGCCGGAGGAACTTTCATTGTTGGCGTTACGGGAATGGATTCGGATTTTCATTTAAAAATAGTAATGAGCATACTTTTGATTTTGGTTCTCTTTTACACAATGTTGGGAGGCATGTTCTCTATTGTCATAACTGATTTTATTCAATTCGTGGTTTTGTCTATAGGTTTGCTTATTGCAACATTTATATCCATCAAAACATTAACTTGGGAACGCATCTTAGAAACAGCCGAAAATCATTATGGTGCAGCAGGCTTTAACCCATTCCATTCTGATGGTTTTGGTGTTGATTATGTGGTATGGATGGCTTTTATGGGGCTTATATCTTGTGCTGTTTGGCAAACTGCAGTCATGAGAGCATGTGCTGCAAAAGATACAGAAACAGTAAAAAAGATTTATAAATGGTCTTCGATTGGTTTTTTGGCAAGATTTTTAATACCTAATTTTTTAGGGATATGTGCTGTTGTTTATTTTACAAACAATTTAATACCAATCCCTGAAAACACACTAGAAGCATTTCCTCAGTTTTTAGGAGCGATTTTGCCAACTGGAGTTTTAGGTCTTGTTGTTGCAGGTATGTTGGCAGCTTTCATGTCAACTCACGACAGTTACCTTTTATGTTGGAGCTCTGTCTTAACTGAAGATGTTATTAATCCTCTTTATAGAGGAAGGTTGAAAGATCAGACTAGATTAAAAATAACTCGAATAATCATTTTTTTGATAGGTATGTTTTTGTTAATTTGGAGTTTATGGTACCCCCTAGGACAAGATCTTTGGGACTATATGGCAATATCCGGAGCCATATACTTTACCGGGGCATTTGCACTTTTAGG
>CAYFJE010000077.1:0-4938 GCA_964343345.1 uncultured bacterium | reverse complement strand
CTCACCTAGCCTATGAAGTCTTCCAGAATAAAAAAGAACCCTCTCTGAAGTAGTTGTCTTGCCTGCATCTATATGAGCAATAAAACCAATATTTCTTATATTCTTCATAATAAAAAGGATTCAAAAACTACTTTTCGTAGCTTTCCAAAATCTCATGGATTTGATTTAATTCATCGTTGGTCGAATTCATAAGACTTGCGAGATTATAACCAGTTCTATTGTCCATATAAGCCAACAAATCGAGTAATTTAAACCTTCTTTGATTTCCTGCAGTTCTGTGACATCGGAGTATGCCCGCCTCAGTATCTCTTCTTATTGTTGTGTGAGAAACTCCGAGCAAAAGTGCTGCTTGCTGCATTGTTAATTCTGGATTAAGCAAATCAATAATTAATTTCTTTCTAGCATTCAAACGAGACAGAGCTTTAGCGTATTCCGCTTTTCTGCGGTCGTTTTTGGCTAAACTACTCGTCTGGGCTTTGGACGTTGGGTTAGTACCTAAGTTCATTTAGAAGGGGTAGGAAGAATCTCGAACCCCAATCCTAAATCATCAACTACATCTTTAGTATCAACAGAATCAACTCTACTTGAAGGAGGACCTTCAGTGAGCAAAGATTTCATTTTACTAAGATCGCTGCTTGAACCTTCTACAACAACTTCAACATCGCCATTAAGCATATTTTGAGTAGTGCCTGAGAGCCCTAAATTAAGAGCTTGTGTTCTAGAAAACCACCTAAAACCAACTCCCTGGACTCTACCTTTAATTTTAAATTTTCTTGTCGGCATAGTGTATATATATTAACCGATTTTCTTACAGGGCCTTTAGGCCCTGTACTTTTTTTCAGTTTATGAATTAATAAATACCCCATCCCTCAACTCTTTTTTTTAAACATTCAGGCAAGCTTTTAATCCATTTTTCTTTGTTTGGAATTTTGCCTGACATCACTAAAACATTGGAACCTTCTTTTGTTTTTTTAATACAAAGATTCCCAAATTTCATCTTTATCAAATTACAAATATTTGAACATTCTTTGTTTTTTCCTGAAAGATTAACCATCAACCTTCCTCCTTCAGCAACCTTGGATTTCAATTTTTCCCAAAATAGAGGATCTTTGAGCTCTGGAACAAATTTTCCTGAAAGAAACAGGTCAACAATCACAAGAGAATAGGAAGAACTATTAAAAAAACTACCAGAAAAAACATCCTCTACATTAATTTTCACTTTCTGTTCATCAGAGAGCCCGAAGTAAACTTTAGCCACTTCAACAAGAGTTTTATCAATCTCCCAACAATCTAAAAATATATCCGGCCAATGTTTTCTGTAAAGATAAACAGTTGTCCCTCCACCCAAGCCCAAAATAGCAACCTTCCCTTCATCAAGCAACGGGGGGGCAATACAAAAATCATCCCAATAAGCTTCAGTAGCTAACATATCTTTCTTGTATATCGAATGAATATTTGAACTCTTGTCTAAATACAGAAGATTTGTACCATCTTTTTCTTGAACAACTTTAATATTGTTAAAATTTGTAATCCGTTTTAACAAAAACTTATTTCTTTTCCAAGGCCAAATCATTTTCTTTAAAGTAGTTTAATAAATTTTTTGGAATAATAATTGTATAAAAAACACCATCTTGTTTAACCTGCTCTTTCAAGACATGCCCTTGTGAATAGATTTGGGAAATTAAATCCTGCCTATTGAAAGGTATAAAGATTTTTATTTTTGCAGATCTAGAAATTACCCATTTTTCCAAATCAGAAAAAAGTTTTTTTAATCCTTTTTTTTTCATTGAAGATATGGCATAATAATTTTCTTTTTTTATAAATTCATTTCTCCTGCGCTCTTCAATAAGGTCGATCTTGTTGAAAAGGTACCACCTTTCTTTTTCCAGAACACCTAAATCTCCTAGTATTTCATTTGTAACATGAACCTGTTCCTCTATATCACATCTTGACGAATCAACAACATGCCAAATCAAATCTGCTTCATTCAGCTCTGCAAGTGTAGATCTAAAACTTGCAACCAATCCTGGAGGAAGGTTCTTTATAAATCCGACAGTATCACTCAATAAAATTTTCTGGTTAAGGATTTTGAAAACCTTTGTTGTCGAATCAAGTGTTGAAAAAAGTCTATCTTCAGACAAAACATTTGCACTTGTAGCAAGATTCATAAATGTTGATTTTCCAGCATTCGTATATCCAACCAATGCAATTTTTACTAAATCTTTCCTAGATTTTCTTCTTTCAGAACTTAACTTTTCGATATTCTTTAACTTTCCATCAAGGAAAGATATTCTTTTCCATATTTGCCTTTTGTCAGATTCCAACTGAGTTTCTCCAGGGCCTCTAACACCTATTCCTCCCGATTGCCTAGAAAGATGTGTCCACATCCTTGTTAACCTTGGCAAGGTATAACTTAATTGAGCTCTTTCAACTTGAATTTTCGATTCAGCTGTTCTCGCATTTTGAGAAAACAAATCTAATATCAACTTCGTTCTATCTATAACCTTACAAGAAACATATTTTTCTATACTTAAAATATTCCTCAAGTTTAAAGACTCTGAAAAAACTACAAAATCTGCCTTGATTGAATTAGCTAAATTTTGAATTTTTTCAAGTTGCCCTTTTCCCAAAAAAGGCCTTTTGTTAGGAATGTTGAAAATTAAACTTTCAACAATTTCACAACCTACTGAAGAAACAAGATTTGAAATTTCCTCTAAATCAGAATTGTCCTCAACTTTGTTTGGCCTCCTGTTAACTAATACGGAAATTCCTCTTTCTATTTTTGTATTTTTTCGCAACAATGGTTTAAACTATATCTTATGTCTTATATTCGTGAACTTGCAAAGGAACTACTAGAAGTAGATTTACCAATAGCTTCAGATCCTGTAGCTTCGTATAAATCCTTTCAGGCTTCTTCAGAAAAAATGCTTTTTATTAGTGGACAATTGCCAATGAAAGACGGCAAACTCATACTTGAGGGGATAGTTGGAGAAGACTTGTCATTAGAAGATGCCGAAAATTGTGCAAGACAATGTGCAATAAACATACTTTCTCAAATAGATAAATACCTAGATGAAAATGGAGGCAAGGTTTCAAAAATCTTGCAATTAACGGGATTTGTGGCCTCAGGCAAAAAATTTACACAACATCCACAAGTCATAAACGGAGCAAGCAATTTTTTGAATAGCGTTCTTGGAGAATATGGAAAACATAGCAGGCAAGCTGTAGGTGTTCCATCGCTCCCTTTGAATGCTCCTGTAGAAATTTCTGCTATTCTTGAAATAGACGTTTAGTGACAATGCCTAAACTTAAAACTAGAGTAAGGTTTGCTCCTTCTCCTTCCGGAAACCTACACCTTGGAAATGCCAGAACGGCTCTTTTCAATTGGCTTTTTGCAAAAAAAAATAATGGAGAATTCATTCTTAGGATTGAAGATACTGATTCTTCAAGATCTTCGGAAGAACACTCACAAGCATTAATGGATATATTGGACTGGCTTAACCTTGTTCCAAATGAAAGCCCAAATCATGGTGGAGATTATGGACCATACAAGCAATCAGAAAGAAAAAACATCTATCAAAAAATCATAAAAATAATGATTCAAGAAAAAAAAGCATTCTGGTCACCTTCAGAAATGGGTACAGTGAAAAGATTTGACCAAGAATGGAGAGACGAATGCCTCTCGAAAGAAGAAGCTGAAAAAATAGGACCATCAGCATTAAGGTTTAAATCAGCAAGAGATAACAAAGTTGAAATAAACGATCTTTTAAAGGGAAAAATAAAAGTAAATACAAAACAAATTGGAGATTTTGTAATAGCTAGAAATGACCTTAATCCACTTTATAACTTTGCTTGTGTAGTTGACGATCACTTAATGGAAATAAGCCATGTAATAAGGGGTGAAGACCATTTAACAAATACGGCAAAACAAATACAAATCTACAAAACACTCGGATGGGAACCTCCAAAGTTCATACACCTACCATTAGTTATGGGCCCTGATGGGTCTCCCCTTTCAAAAAGACATGGAGATGTTTCTGTTGAAAAGTTTAAAGAACAAGGTTTTTTACCTGAATCGATAATAAACTCTTTAGCAATGCTTGGATGGGGTCCAGGAGATGACAGGGAAATTTTTTCAAAAGAAGAAATTTCAGAATTATTTAAAGTTGAAAAATTAAACATCTCTCCTTCAAAGTTTTTTCCAAAAAAACTCCAATGGTTCAATGGTCAACATATAAGAAGGCTCAAAAAAGAAAAACTAAAAAAAATTTCTATAAAAAAACTTAGAGAAAAAAACATAGAGATTGGAGAAGCAGACCTTTCTAAATTAATAGACCTTGTACAAGACAGATTAAGAAATCTAAATGACATTGTTCCAATGATTGGATTCTTTTTCAAAAAACCTGACCTTCAAATTGTTCTAAAAAATTTAAAAAACTTTGACACCAAATCTGAAAAAAAATTAAAAGAATTACTTGTCGAAATTGAAAAAATAAAGAATTGGTCAAAGGGAAATTTGGAAGAAAAACTTGAAAAATGGAGATCTCAAAATGATTATCACCCAAAAGAAATATGGCAACCTTTAAGAATAGTTCTTTCTGGAGAAAAAGTATCTCCTCCAATATTTGATACACTTGAACTTCTTGGAAAAGAGGAAGTTTCTTCTAGATTAGAAAAAACTATTGAACTTTTTTAGATAAATATTTAGATATCAAAACCAAACATGCAAATCCAACCCATGGCCCAACTGAACCTAAAGATATTACTGGAATTTTGACTGCTGCAACTATAACCCCAGCAAGCAAAATCCCCATTAAAGCCTCTCCTGTAATCAAGCCGCTACAAACAAGAATTCCTTGTTTACTGGTATCATTCTTTTTTCCAAAATGCAAATAATATCTCAAATATCCTCCAAGAAAAATAGGAACCGCAAGTTCT
>CAYFJE010000076.1:0-5114 GCA_964343345.1 uncultured bacterium | reverse complement strand
GAAAATGTTGTAATTGAGGAAGGCGCAATCATTCACCCTTTTTCCACAATAAGAGGAAAAACATTAATTAGAAAAAAATCAGAAATTGGTCCTGGTTCAGACTTAAGTGATTCAGAGATTGGTTTTTCAACTAAGGTTTTAAGATCAACAGTAGTTGATTCAAGGATAGAGGGGAATTGTTCAATTGGTCCATACTCCAATATAAGAGAAAAGACAACAATTGATGAAAATTGCAGGATTGGAAATTATGTTGAAGTCAAAAAATCTAAAATTAAAAGAAATGTAAAGATAGCTCATCTTTCTTATATTGGTGATTCGGAGATATTTGAGAATGTAAATATTGGGGCTGGAACAATAACTTGTAATTTTGATGGGAAGAAAAAAAATAAAACTGTTATCAATAGAGATTCTTTTATTGGAAGTAACTCTCTTTTGATCGCTCCTGTCTCTATTGGTGAAAAGGTTACTATTGGTGCTGGAAGTGTTATTACTAAAGATGTTGATGATGGTAGTTTGGGTATTTCAAGATCTCAGCAAAAAATTATAAAAAATTGGAAAAACAAAACTTAAATTGTCTTTTTCCCTAATTCTTCACGAACCTCTTATTCCTAGTAATACAGGATCTATTGGAAGACTTTGTGTAAATCTTGGAGTCAAGCTACATTTGGTTGAACCCCTTGGATTTAGTCTTTCGGATTCAAAGCTAAAAAGAGCTGGACTAGATTATTGGCCAAGGCTTAATTACGATGTTCATAAGTCTTTTCCAAAAAAAGTTAATGGAAGAATATTGGCTTTTACGACAAAAGGAGAGACATCCCTTTGGGATTTGGAGTTCCAATCTGGAGATTTTTTATTGTTTGGAAGAGAGGATATTGGTTTGCCAGAGGATATAAAAGAAAAGGCTGATTTAAGAGTGAGGATCCCAATGATTCCAAATGAGAGATCTCTCAATCTTGCAATGAGTGTTTCTATCGCTTCTTATGAAGCTATGCGTCAATTGTCAAAGAAAGAGAAATTAACTCATGTCTAAAAATTTTTTACCTTTAAGTAGTTCAAGGATTCAAGCTTACGTGAAGTGTCCAAAAATGTTTCATTATAGATATATTGAAAAGAGAGACGAAGAGTTTATTTCCGTTGAGGCTTTCTCGGGAAGGGTTGTACATAAAACTCTTTATGATTTTTTTCAATCTCTAAAAGGAAATTCGATTCCAAAAGTTTTAGCATTATTGAAAATCGCAAAAAAGAATTGGGAAGAAGGTCTAAAGGAGAATAATTCCATCAAGATAATTACATATCCTAAAAAAATAAAACAATGGGAATTAAATACTTATAAATTGATTGAAGGTTTTTATTGGGACAATTATCCTTTCAAAAAAATTGACAAAAGTTATTTTGAAGAAGAGGTTAATTTCAATTTGAATGAATCTATAAGTGTTAGATGTTTTATTGATAAGTTTTTTGTTTATCCAAATAGAAGTATTGAGATCTTTGATTACAAGACAGGAAGAAGGAAACCCCCTGATTCTTTAGATGATGATATGCAGGCAGCAATCTATACAATGGCTTTGAAAAGTAAGTTTCCAGATTCCAAAATAAAAACAATTTGGCATTTTTTACTATATAAAAAAAAGGTTAAGAAGCAATTTACAGATAAGGAATTGAAAAAATGGAAAGAAAAAATTGAATCAATTTATGATGACATTTGTAATGAAAAAGAATGGGCTGCAAAAACATCAAGATTGTGTTCTTGGTGTGGTTACAACGGCATTTGCGAAAAAGGAAAAAAGTATCTTGAATGAAAATTGATTTTAAAAATGAAAAACTAATTCCAAAACTTTTTTTAAAGATATTGGATAAAGTTTCAACAAGGCAAAAGTCTTGGATTGTAGGAGGAGCTCTTAGAGATATTTTTTTTGGGAAAAAAATTCGAGACCTTGATGTAGTTTTGGAAAAAGGTGTTTTTGAAATTTCTAAAAAATTTGAAAAAACTCTCGGAAAATTTGATTATTTTGAAAATTTTAGAACTTCAAGATTTGAATTAGAAAATGGTCTTTCTTTGGGTTTTTCTACATTAAGGAAAGAATCCTATGAGAAAAATGGCAATCTGCCAATTTGTGATTTTGATAAAGTTTCTCTTTCAGATGATTTACACAGAAGAGACTTTACTATCAACTCAATTGCAGTTAGTGTCAAAAAAAATGGGGATTGGATTCTTGAAGATTGTTCAAAAGGTTTTATTGATGATTTAAAGAAGAAAAATTGGCGGATTTTTCATAAAGATAGTTTTATTGATGACCCTACAAGGATCATTAGGCTTGCAAGATACAGGAAAAGTATAGAAAAAAGCTCTCTCGACCCAATGACAGTTGAAGCTTTGAAAGATGAAAGACTAAAGGATGTTGCATTAAAAGTTTCTCCTGATAGATGGGCAAATGAGATAAAAAAAGGGGATTTTTTTGATTTTGAAGATAAATTGAGTGAATTTCAAGAATATCAATCTTTTAAGCAGATTTTTAATGGAGATTGGGTAGAGCCTAGATTTTCACGAGAGAAGAATGCTCTTTGGAAAGTTCTCTCTTGTTGCAGAGGGCCTGATGCTCCTTTTACATGGGCGAGATTAGGAGCTTCTAAAAAATTAATCAAAGTATTGAATCCTTTGGGTTCTAATGAATGGCCAGAATTTAATAAAAATTGGAATTTGTTACAGATGGACAATCTAATGTCATCCTGGGATCCGTTTCTAATATCTCTTGCAAAACAGGAAATCGACAAAGAAAGGAAGTCTCTTCTCGATAAGTATTTAAATTTAAGAGATTCAATTGAATTCCCGACAGGAAACGATCTTAAAGAGATTGGGTTGAAAGGAAAAGAGATTGGATATTTTATAAAAATATCTAGAAAAGCTGTATTCAAGGAACAATCTGACCCTGATAGAAAAAGTATTTTAGATTGGATAAAAAATAATGTTTGAGCAAGTTCCCGTGATACTTGCTTTGGTTATCAGTTTGGTAATGCATGAAGCTGCTCATGGTTATGCAAGCAAGATGCTGGGGGATCCAACTCCAGAAAGATTTGGGAGAATAACTTTAAACCCTTTAAAACATTTAGACCCTCTAGGAACGATTTTTCCAGCTTTAATGATTTTTACAGGTTCTCCATTTATTTTTGGTTGGGCTAAGCCGGTTCCTGTTAATCCAAGATACTACAAGCATTTCAGAACAGGTTTTGCTATCGTAGCAGCTGCTGGGCCTCTCGTTAATTTTCTTTTGGCTTTAGTTTCTGCTTTTTTATTCAGATTGTTAGGTCAAGAAAACCCTTCTGGAATTGGAACTTTCCTTATTTATTCAACTCTTATAAATTTGATTCTTGGATGTTTTAATCTTTTGCCAGTTCCTCCTATGGATGGATCTAGGATTATTCAATTGTTTTTTCCAACCGAACTTGCGCGAAAATGGTTTTCTCTTGATAGGTATGGTTTGGCTTTAGTTTTTTTATTGATTTTTTTCTTTAGGGCTCCAATTGATTTTGTTGTACGCCTTGCTTACTCGGTTGCTGGATCGTTGTTGGGTATTTGATTAATATAAAATACTTACAATGAATCATTCAAAAGATTTGCTCAAGACAGATGTTCTTTCAGGAATTCAGCCTACAGGTAACTTACATTTAGGCAATCTTTTTGGGGCAATTACAAATTGGATCAAGCTGCAAGATGAGTATAAATGTGCATTTTGTATAGTTGACTATCATGCTTTAACTTCAGTTCCAATTTCTTCCAATCTAAAGCAGAATACTCGATCGATAGTTATAGATTTGCTTGCATGTGGGATTGATCCTAAAAAATCAATACTTTTTGTTCAGAGCGATGTTCCTCAACATATAGAACTTTATTGGATTTTTGCATGTCTTACAAGATATGGAGAGTTATCGAGGATGACTCAATTTAAAGAGAAAGGTGGAAACAAAGAAACGGTTGGTTTAGGTGTTTTGAGTTATCCGGTTTTACAGGCGGCTGATATTCTTTTGTATGGGGCTTCTAAAGTTCCTGTTGGAGAAGATCAATTGCAACATTTGGAATTAACAAGAGAGATTTTGAGAAGATTCAACAAAACATACGGTTTTCTTTTTGAAGAGGTTTCTGCTTTAACAACAAAAGTTCCAAGGATTTTAGATTTAAAGAACCCTCTGTCAAAAATGAGTAAAAGCCATCCATCCGGAGCTGTTTTCATTGATGATTCGGAAGATGTTATTCGGAAGAAGATAAAAAAAGCTGTCACTGATATGGGTTCTGATGATGAGAAAATGTCTCCTTCTATTGAAAATTTATTAGGCTTATTGCAGGCTTGTAATCAAGATGAATATGTGTCAATGTTGAAAGCTTACAAGGATCAAGAATTGAGATATGGGGATTTGAAAGTTTCTTTGGGTAACGAGCTTTGCGAATACCTAAAGCCTATAAGAGAAGCCAAAAAAGATTGGCTTAACAGAGAAAAAGATATTGATGAAATTCTTTTCGAAGGAGCTAAAAAAGCATCATTAATTGCAGGTCCAAGAGTTAAATTAGCCAGAAAAATGGTTGGTTTAGATTAGCCTCATTTCTTTCTTTTTGTTTCAACCCTAAAGGGTTGAACTTTTTACCCTTTACTTATACAATGATTAGGTTCAAACTTGTATGATGATTTTTGTATTTTTGCTAGGAGGCAGTTATGAATAAGAAGTTTTTATTTTTGTTAGTTATTTTTGGAATTAGTGCCATTGCATGTAGTGGTGGAGATGATTCTTCTGGAGGAAACTCTTCTGGAGGTTCTGGCGGAGGCGGAGGCGGAACAACTTTCGAAGATGTCGAACTCACTAGTGGTCCTAGCAGCAGCCTTTTGTCTGGGGAGGTCTTTCTTCCTGGGAGAAGGTATGAATTAAGTGCAAGTGCAAATAATGCAATTTCTTACCAATGGTGTTTGAACACGAATTCTGGTGCTGATCCAGGTTTCTTGATGTATGGAAACAATATTGGAAATACAACAATACAAGGGTGTGATTCTTATATAGATACTCCTCAGAGTTCTAATTCAGTTATATATTGGCATGCCCCCCTTTTATCTCAGGATGTGGACATAAGA
>CAYFJE010000075.1:0-5130 GCA_964343345.1 uncultured bacterium | reverse complement strand
GGAAGCGGCGGCGGAAGCGGCGGCGGAAGCGGCGGCGGAAGCGGCGGCGGTGTTGCAAGTTCAGACTTGCTTGTCATTGCATCTACAGAAGATCCTAACCCTGGTGCTATTATTTTTCTTAAAGCAGTATCGAATGCAATAGATAACATAGATTACGAATGGGTAACTGACTGTAATGATGCTGAGTTTTATCCAAACAAAAATGGTTTAATGCTCGATGAAGAAAACTCTACATCAAGTATAGTTTGGATGAAGGTTCCTAACAGCACAAACAAAGCATGTGCTATATCTGTAACAGGAACAAGCCCTTCAGTCGTTTATTCAGGATCTGTTGATGGACTTAGAACAAGGTTCAATTACACTTCAGATTGGCTTTCTTACCAAGGTTCTTCTGAAAACTCAGGAAGAGCTTCTAGTGGAGACTTAGGCCCGCCTCCGTCAGATTTAAATCAGGTTTGGAAACTTAGTGGAGATAATCCAGGACCAGTATCTCCAGCGCTTTCTTCAGAAGGAGCAGGGGGGAGGGTTATTATTTCCGAAGCTGAAGGTTTAACTCGTGCATTTGATTCAAATAGCGGAAATCAACTTTGGGCAGAGCAGTTATCTGAAAACATGATAGGCAACCCTGTTATTGGGGATGGCACAATCATGATTGCTTCTCAGACTGGAACAATCAAGGCTTTGGATTTAGCGACAGGAAATTATCTCTGGGGAACTAACATTGGAAATTCAATCTCTGGTACACCAGCTTATTCTTATGGAATACTTGTTGTAGGCACACTTTCTGGAAAACTTACTGGGTTAACTTCAAACTCTTGTTTGACTTGTGGGACAAACAGGATTCTTTGGGAGACTCAACTTCAAGGGAAAATAGTTGGTGGCATTTCTGTTTTTGATGGAGTGATTGGTAATAATCCGGCTCTTTCTGATTTGAATGATACAACTGCTTTTGTTGGTACAGATGCTGGTTTTCTTTATGCTGTAAGAATTTCAGATGGGGCTATTTTACATACTTGGAATACTTTTGATGCTATTACTACAGCTCCTGCTGTTTTCTTGCTTGGAGCGGATCCTACTGTTGCAGTGGCAACAGAGGGAGGAGATGTTTGGATGTGGGATGCAGTTCAGCCATTTGAAGATTCAACATCTTTAAATCCATTTTTTTCAACAAACTCCCCTGTCGTAACTTCCCCTGTTTACTTTGAAGGAGATCTTTATTTCTTCCTTAGAGATAGAAGAATTATTGCAGTTGATCCTGGGTCTGAATCGTTAGTCGAAAGTACCTATTTGCCAGCAGCAAGTCCAGATGCTGAAAATCTAACTTGTCTTAACACTCCAGCTGTTGCTGCTAGTTCAACAGAATACCCTTATCTTTACATGACATGTTTCGAAATCATAGCAAACATAGATGACCCTTTCCCTTTCGGAACTCCTCGTGGTCTCCTGCTTATGCTTTCAAGGAATGATTCAACTGGACAAATTGAAGAGTTGGAAAGATACTCTATTGGGACAGATCAATTTAATGCGGGACAAAGTAGCACTACAGATCCAATAATCTCTTCTCCTTCTGTAATGGGAGGCAAAGTCTTTTTTACCGCTCAGGATGGTTCGATATATGCACTCGGACAAGAACCATCTTTTGATTTTGGTGATTCTCCTTTGGTTTGGGCGAGTAAAAGAGGAAACTCTCAATCGACTGGGTTTTATGGATCTGGTCCTGGTATGGGTTCTGTTCAGGAAAAATGGAATTACCAGATGTCTGCAGGAGTTTCTTCCTCTCCAGCAATTTCAAATGGAACATTATGGCTTGGAGATTTGGATGGAAAACTTATAGGCTTAAGAGCAGCAGATGGAATGCATAGATTCTCTTACAGTATTGGGGGAAATGAAATACTCACTACTCCAATCCTTATGGATAATGGTCTTGTTTGGGCAACAAGTTTGACAGGGATGGGTTACCTTTTAAAGGAAAATGGAGATCAGTTAGAAGAAATTGGTCGATTGAGTGTCATGTTGAAAGATAGGTGGGAAGGCAGGTACACCAACGATAGTGTGAATCTCTCAAGAGTTCTCAGTTCAAATACTTCTGCTTATGACAGTGTCAATAGAGTTCTTTACATCCCGATGATTAATAATTGTGAATTTGATGGTAGTTCTTTCAGGGTTTGTGATGGCGTTCATTGGGCTGATGGATTGGAAATGGAAAGTACTGATGATTTAATGATTGGTCAATTGGATTTAGGTAATTTAAATAACATTTCATTAAACAAGATTGATGTTGGTTTAAGCATAGCGACAGGTACATTTTTCACTACAAGCCTAGGAATACATTCACATGGTGGAAGAACTTATGTAGCTGCAGGGTATTATTCCGGAGGAACTGGAAGAGTAACAGCTTGGGATGTTTCAGATCCATCAAATGTTACCCCCCTTTGGGGAGGCCCTATCCTTCTTGGGAATGATGAAATTCCAAGTGGGGTTCCAACTTTTATCGAAAACAGAGTAGTTTTCGGAACTGAGAATGGATCATTATGGGTTTTGAACCTTGAATCAGAAGCAGGCTTTGACAAGACCACTCAATTAGGTTTTGGAGGAATTACAAATTCAATTAGTATTTCTTTCAATGAAAATAACAGTGAGGGATTTATTTTTGCCCCTATAGAAAATGGAAGATTAGTTGCACAGCCATTTGTAATGAGTAATGATATCTGGGAATTCTCTGGGACAAGTTTGGATCCTTGGAATAATTCATCTAATGATTTTGTAAGGTCCTCTTTGGCTTTAGACGAAGAGCATGGTGTGATATACATCGGTGGAGATGATGGTAATTTATTTAGATATGAAAAAGATAGTGGATTCAGGTTGTCAGGAACCATCCAAACAGGATCTCCGATTTTTGCTTCTCCTATAATTGTCGGTGGATATATTTTCCTTGTTGACTCTTCAGGATTATTGTCAGTTTACTCACCATAAAAAATTCCAATTTGCCAGCGTAGCTCAGTGGTAGAGCTGCGGTTTTGTAAACCGTAGGTCGGGGGTTCGAATCCCTCCGCTGGCTAACTCCAAATGTCTTTTTAGAAAATACAATTAACATTAATGAAGAGTTTAGTCAAAACATCTAAAAATGTAGGTTTTGAACTTATAGATCGAAAATCTCCAGTGCCAAAGAAAGATGAGGTCCTTTTAAAAGTTAAAGTTGCAACAATTTGTGGATCGGATCTTCATTTGTGGGAATGGAATAGCTGGGCAAATAATTTTGTTTCAAAAATACCTCTAGGTGTTGGACACGAAACTTGTGGGGAAATAGTAGATCATGGCCCTGAAGCAAATCTAGAAAATTTCAATTTGAAGATTGGAGATATTGTTTCTGTTGAGACACATTTATTTTGTGGACAATGTAAATCTTGTAAAAACAATAAAAAACATCTTTGTTCACTTGGAAGAATTCTCGGCTTTCATAAAGATGGATCCTTTTCAGAATGGGTAACAGTTCCAGTTCAAAATTGTTGGAAAGCTCGAGAAGGAACACATCCAATAACCGTAAGTCTTAAAGAGCCACTAGGCAATGCTGTTCAAACCGTGATGGCTCAACCAATCAAAGGGAAGGATGTTTTGATTACTGGAGCAGGTCCTTTAGGGCTTATGACGATAGCTGCTGCAAGAGCATTTGATGCAAGAAGTATTTTCGTTAGTGAGTTACAAAAGGAAAGAAGAGATAAGGCAGTTGAGTTGGGTGCGGATTATGTTATCGATCCAAGAAAAGAAGACTTACATTCAATCATAGAGGAAAAAACAAAAGGAGAAATGTTTGATGTTCTTCTTGAGATTTCTGGATCAAATGAAGCACTAAACCAAGGTTTAAAATCTATTGCCCATGGTGGGGATGTTGCTCTTTTAGGCTTATTCGCTGGACATATAAAGATTCCTGTTAATGAAAATATTGTATTTAAAGGCTTGAGCATGAAAGGGATAACTGGAAGGTTGATTTGGGAAACATGGGAACAAGTAGATGAACTTATTTATAAAAAAGGTTTTGATCCAAAAAATCTAATCACACACAGTTTTACAATCAAGGAACACGAAGAGGCTTTTAAGCTCATGGAGAAAGGGGTTTCTGGAAAGATAGCGTTATTTCCAAATGAAATCCTGGATGATTAACATGAACGAAATAATCAATTCAATATCAACAGAACTGCAGTCAATAAAAGATTCCGGAACTTGGAAAAATGAAAGAGTTCTTGAAGGCAAGCAAGGAACACAGATTCGTGTCGGTGGAAAGGTTGTTTTGAATTTTTGTGCTAACAATTATTTAGGTCTAGCAAACCACCCAAAAGTTATAGATGCTGCAAAAAAAGCTATCGATAAATGGGGATATGGGATGTCAAGTGTTAGGTTTATTTGTGGTACCCAAGAGGTGCATGTAGAGCTTGAAGAAAGGATTTCTAAATTTCTTGGGACCGAAGACACGATTCTTTATGTTGCTTGCTTTGATGCAAATGGAGGTGTTTTTGAACCTATCTTAGGTAAAGAAGATGCAATTGTTACAGCTTCTCTTAATCATGCTTCTATTATTGATGGAATAAGGCTTTCGAAAGCAAAAAGGTATATATACAAACATGATAGTTTAAAAGACCTTGAAGCAAAAATAAAAGAAGCGAAAAGAACTGGCTCAAGAAGGATATTGGTTGCAACAGATGGTGTTTTTTCAATGGATGGTGACATTGCTAGTATTGACCAGATATTAAATATCACAAAATCAAATAATGCACTTCTTTTAGTTGACGATAGTCATGCAACAGGGTTTATCGGTCCTGAAGGGAGGGGAACTCCTGAATTCTGTGGAGTGCATGGAGAAGTTGACATAATCGCATCAACTTTAGGAAAAGCTTTAGGGGGAGCAAATGGAGGTTTCATAAGCAGTAAGAAAGAGATTGTTTCAATGCTTAGGCAAAGAAGTCGGCCATACCTTTTTAGTAATACCGTAGCACCTGTAGTTGCTGCTACATCGATTGCTGTTTTTGATATTTTAGAAGGTGTAGATTCTCCATTGAAAAAATTAAATGAAAATACAAAAAAATTCAGAGAAGGTTTAAGTTCTAGTGGTTTGATCGTCAGGGAAGGATCTCATCC
>CAYFJE010000074.1:0-5137 GCA_964343345.1 uncultured bacterium | reverse complement strand
TCCGCCGCCGCCGCCTCGGCCGCCACCGCCGCCGCCTCCGCCGCCACCACCGCCGCCGCCTTGGTTACCGCCGCCAAACATTAAATCTTCCAAAGGAGATCTCAAATAAAAAACATCATTTCTCCAAATTATCATTGTTGGATCATCTTCAAAATAAGCTCCGAATCTAACCTCAACAACAGAAGGGGATATTGAAACAACTTCAACTATACCCATGGTTGTTCTCATGGTGTTTGTTTCAGGATTAAAATCTTGACCAACACCAAAAGGGCCTAACTTAGAACCTTCACTAAACAAACTAGTTCCTCCACTACCTTTGTCTTGAAAAACAGCTTGCAAATTTCCATCAAAACCCATAACACCTACAATATCGACCATGAACCTAAAACCTATAGCAACCTGAGCAGCAGATGATGCGAGGATGGCTTCTGGCTGAGTTCTAGTCTCTTTTCCAGGAAGTAATTCTGCCGGAATAGATGATGGTATTACAAAAGGATCAAACTTGTAAAACTCAGGCCCTTGCTCCTCACTTCTCCTCTCTTGGAAATAAGCGAATTTTAAATCTATAACACCAGATCTAATATTTAATTGTCTGAGTCCTTGAGCTTCGTCAGCATACTCACCGGCCAAACAGCCTAAAATTAAAAGAACAAGAGCACTTCGTTTCATTATTTCACCTCAAAATAATGCTTTAAATAATCAACTGAAACTGTCTTGGGACAGTAGGTTCAGTGTTACCTCCAGCAACAAACCATACAACCACCAGCGCTAGAACCGCTAAGATGATTACCAACTTCCAATTAACTTCTCCCATAATAAACTAAAATGGAAAGACTATGACACCACCGCCTGGTGATGATGCGTTACCGCTTTCTGTAGCTGCATCTGCAGAATCTGCTTTACCATTCATAACCATGAACAGAACACCAACAACGATGATGATAATGATTGCCGCAACTTTATTGTCAACTTGCATTTCGTTAACCTCCCAAAATATATTTGATTAAATTATAACTAATCATAATAATTTAACCACCGCCTGGAGCAAAACCTCTTCCCATCTCTCCAGCACCGCCGCCAGTACTACCGCCGCCAGTCGATGTAGTATTCCCTCCAGAATCAGGTATAAAAGATCTTGGATCAGTGTTAGCTCTTCCATCTTCTGACAAATAGTAAGCTGAACCCTCAATCACAGCTGCTTCCCAAGTTCCAACAGGCCTTATGCTGAAACCAGAAGTTCCTGTTTGATAAAACTGCATTGCCAGTTGATATGCTCCCAAGAAATACTCTCCTTCTCTATTTAGTATGGAAGGCAGTCTTTGAACCTTGTCGTAAGTTCCTGCAGCAGCCATAACAAATGGAAGTTTGTTTATAAGCATGTCACCCTCTATATGAGGTCCAACACTACCAAAATTGTAACTCCCTGGGCCAAAGACCTCTGTAACTCTTGGAATTTCCCATTGATCAGGAATTTCTTCTCTTCCTTTCTCTTCCCATTCAACAGCGAGAAGTTGACAAGTAAGTCCAGCTATTTGACAAGAGGTATTTATAGCTCCAAAAAAATTATCCTGTATATCCCAATTGTCTTTAAAAAACATAGGTTTTGCTTCTTCCCATTTTTCAACATAAACATCATTTAAGTCTACAAGCTCATGAACCTCATTGCTTTTCTGCCTCATCTCTCCAGTTCTTTGTCTTTCATTAGTGATATTGCTTTCAATCGAAGCTATCTCATCAACCTTTGGTTTTTTCATTCCTGTTTCAAAATAATACCATCCTCCACCAACTAACAAAATCGCCACAACAACAAGACCGATATACTGTCCTTCTTTGTTTTTTCTAGATTCTTGTGTTGATGCAGCAGCCTCAATCTGAACACCTCCTACAACCTTAGGCCCTTCATCTTTTTTCTTAAAAAACATTACCGACCTCCTCCGACACCGCCGACACCCATTCCACCGGGCATCCCTCCTGAAGAAGGTGGTGGTGACACACTTCCAGAACCCGCATCCCCTCTACCCATTGCTGATTCAAGTTGATTTTGTATCGCTTGAGCATCCAATAATTCTCCACTTATGTCAAATTGCATCTCGAAATTGTACAAAAATGTCACATCTGGCTTTGCTTCAAAGAAAGCTGTCAATTGCTGAAGTGCACCTCCAGCAGAACCTGCCTGCTGCTGAACAACAGCATTTGGATCAACATCCACAGCATAAGACCAAGAGAATTTTAGTGTTCCAGGATTGAAGAACTTACTTGCCTGGATTGATTTGGCAAACTTGTATATATCTTCTTCTGTAATAGATTGGCCGAAAATTGAAACATTGGTCATATCTTCAACAATGATCCCAACAGGATTGTTGCCGTTACCGGCTCTTTGAGAAAGCCATGCATTTTTAGGGATGAGTGTTCTAATCTCGTCTAAAAGAACCTCCCAAGGAAACTGTGTTGCTCCAAGAAGTGTCACAGCATAAACTTTTGGTCTCATTTCGTTGTAAGCACTCATTTCTGAATCAAACAAAGTTGCATCTTTCTGGTATGAAAAAGACCGAACACACCTTCCAAGGGAAGGGGGGTTTGTTTCTACACCATCCCACTCTCCTGACAAACTGTCACACACTGTTTCCAAAACTTCAGGACTTGTATTCATGTTCCATGTCCTTGTAGATGTTTGTTCTCTTTTTACTTTCTGTAATTCTTGATTTTTTGCAACAATTTTTGTATCAAGGTCTTTCAAAACAGTGTACCCATAGAAAGCTCCACAAAAACCTAAGACTGAAACCCATTTAATTATTCCAACAGAAGTTTTTTTTACTGTAAACTCACGTGGCAATAAGTTAAAAACTTTTAAATTTTTTCCCATAATATTAAAGAGCCTCCGAAGCTAAGGAAACAGCAGTGGCTATTTCATAAACAGCCCCTCTCATTTTATCAGGAAACCATTCAGTAGAACCATAATCAATATTTTCTAAAGGATCTCCCAAAACAACATCCAAACCACTTTTCTCACTTAGGTATGCATCTATATTGTTAAATCTTCTAATATTGCCTATAAGAACAACCCTCCCGAGCCTTTCTCTACTTCTTGACCAGGATTCAAAATATCTCTTACTTGAATCTATATCCGAAGCAAAGTTATCAAACACTTTTCTTAATGCAATATTGACATCAGCTGAAGAAGGAAGGTTTGAATCTTCATCAACTTCTTCTTCTTGAGTTTCTTCGTTTCCAAAAGAAGCAAAAGGATCATCATCCACAGAGTCTTCACCTGTCTCAGAAGAACTGGAATCAAGCAAATCTATATCTGTCATTCTGAAAATTTCGGGTAAATCCTGCACAGAAACCCCATCAGGTAACTGTCCAGCAAAATCACGAATAACTTTTTCATACCCAAACTCTATAGTTCTTGAAAGTCTGCCAGGAGTCAAAGGCACTGCCTTCTTTTTCTTCTTCTTTTTTTTACCAGCTTCAACATCTAAATCAAGATCGTCATTAGATCCAGAAACAAACAAAATATCAGTTATAGCATTCCTTAAATCAACTATCGCAACAGATTGAGAATAATCTTCAAAATACCTTGACAAAACACTTGTTGCAGAAAGGAAACCTACCTTAACACCAACAGGGTCCATATTGAGTTTTTGTAACGCTAAAAGGATAGGGTCAAGAATCGAATACCTTGTAGCAACAATCATGACTTCTTGTTTTTCGATCTCGTCTTCCAAAATATCTCTTAAAACTTCGTACTTAAACAAAGTGTCTTCAGGAGGGAATGGAACATATTGTCCCAATTGAACATTTACAGTTTCTCTTAATTGAGCTTTTGTTAATCTCGGAAGGCGAACAACTCTTACAACTGAATTTGTTCCAGACAAGCCAACAACTACTTTCTGACCATTTATTCCAGCATCTTCTAAACCTTTCTTTAATATTTCGAAAAATTTTTCCTGGTCCTGGATTCTCCCCATTTTCCAAACACTTGCATCCATAGGGATGAAGGCAGCTCTTTCAAGAATCATTTCTTTTTTTCTTTTTGTCATTTGGACAACCCTTATTGAATTGTCCTGAAAATCAATACCAACAACAGCTTTTTTATTCAATTTGACTTTTTTTGGTTTTTTAGACATTTTTGGATCTGTTTTTTTTGGTTTTTTACCACCTTTTGAAAATTTTGAGAACAAACCCTTTTTAGAAGGTTTAGCCTCAGATTCTTTGGAAGAATCTTTCTTGCCTTTCTTTAAAAAACTAAATAATGCCATCTAATTAATTTTGACTATTAATCAACCTCACAGTAATCAAAAACAAAACCTCTTGATCCGTAGTGTTTGTATCAGTCTTTGTAAACAACTTGCCCAAAATAGGAACATCTCCAAGCCATGGGAATTTATTAATAGAGGTTGCAACATTTTCTCTAGAAAGACCTCCCAAAACCAAAGTTTCTCCATCTTTAAGAACAACCAAAGTTTGAACAGAGTTGTTAGCTGTAGCAGGAACCTCACCGCCTTGTCCTCCAGGAACAGTTATAAAACCTGTTATTTCAGAAAAAGACGGAGATAAGAATAAAGTAACCCTTCCCTCATCGTCGATATTAGGAGTTAACTGTAACTGAACACCAGTATCGACTTGATTAACTTCTGTATTTTCTGTAATAGTTGTTCCACCGTTTCCATCAGGAACAAAGATTGTTGATGTTGTGATGAAAGGAGTGGTCTGTTGAATATTCACAAAACAAGGAATCCCGTCAGAACAAACAACCCTTGGTGTAGACAAAACTCTTCCTTGATTTTTGTTTAGAGCTGCAGATAGAGCAGCTGTGTAATCTTCAAGATTAGTTCCATTATTTCTACCTAAAATAGCTAAAGAAACAGAAGTGCCGAAAGTTAATTGGAATCTGTCCCAAACAGCCTGGTTCTGAGAAGGATCACTTGACAAACCAAAACTCTTTGTTATTCCATGATCAAGCGTAAACATTTGAACCTGTATATCAACCTGTCTAGGTGGTTTGTCTAATTTTCTGATCATATCTTCAATAGTTTCAATCAGTTCAGGAGTACCTCTCAAGATTAATTTGTTCCCTTTTGCAGGGAATATATTTCCACCCTGCCCGCCGCCGCCGCCGAAGCCGCCGCCGCCTGTA
>CAYFJE010000073.1:0-5143 GCA_964343345.1 uncultured bacterium | reverse complement strand
AATTTCCTGAAATTAAAAACATTTTCAACATCTGATCTTTTTCTTTGGAAATTTTTTTCAAGCAAGAAGATCATCAATTCAGACCATCCTCTTTTCAATTTAAGAGAGGATGAAGAATTTATCTTTTCATAATAGGGTTGAATCTCTTTGATTGAAAAATCTTGATTCAAAATCTTTTTTTGAAAAAATAAATCAAGCATAATCTGAGACTTTTCCTCATAAGTTAATTCAAAAGAAATCCTCTCGATGAAAGCACTTGATTCATCAATGTCAAAAACATCTTTTTCTAAAAAATGGATAACAAATTTTCCAAAATCAAAACAAGAAGAACCACATGATTCATACCATAAAAGAAAATGTTTTCTTGCCTTCTCATATTTCTCTTCACGAATCATTTCAGCAATATAAAAAGATGAGAAATCATCATTTAAATCATTTGGGAAAATGCTGTCTTTTCCGGGTTCTAATTCCGAAAATTCTTTAATGTTTTTTGTAAGCCAGTCAATTTCAGAAACTTCATCAAAAACAAAATTTAAAAAAGAAAAAGAAAATAAAAATATTAATAAATTTGATTTATTTTTCAGAGTGGTATGTTTCCATGTTTTCTTGGAGGAAGATTTTCTCTTTTAGATTTATAGAACCTTAAACCTTCAATTAATTTTGGTCTTGTGTCTATTGGATCAATAACCTCATCGACATAACCTCTTTCAGCAGCTATATAAGGAGTTGCTATATTTGTTTCGTAATTTGAAATCAATTCTTTACGCTTTTTATCTTTGTCTTTTGCTTCATTTATATCTTTTCTGAAAATGATATTTATTGCACCTTCAGCACCCATTACAGCAAATTCAGCTGAAGGCCAAGCTAAATTTAAATCAGCACCTAGTTGTTTTGGTGCCATAACACAGTAAGCACCACCATAAGCTTTTCTTGTAACAACTGTTAAAAGGGGTACAGTTGATTCTGAATAAGCATGCAGCAATTTCGCTCCATGTCTGATAATCCCTCTATGTTCCTGATCTTTTCCTGGAAGGAATCCAGGAACATCGACAAAAGAAACTATAGGAATATTAAAAGCATCACAAAATCTTATGAATCTAGCGGCTTTATTGCAGGAATCTGAATCTAAACAACCTGCCAAAACATTTGGTTGATTTGCAATAATCCCTATAACATTTCCATCGAGTCTCCCAAAGCCGATAACTATGTTTTTAGCCCAGGAAGATTGGATTTCAAAAAAAGACTTCGCATCCAAAACAAGATTAAGAATCTCTTTCATATCGTAAGGTTTATCAGAACTATCAGGAATTATTTCCCTCAATCTCCCTTCTCTCCTTTGGACATTATGGGAACCTGATTCCTTTTTGGATTTAGAAATCTTGTTGTTAGCAGGAATGTAATCCAATAAATCTCTCACTGATTTCAAACACTCAACTTCGTTTTCTGAAACAAAATGAGAAACACCGCTTTTTTGAGTGTGAACTGAAGCTCCTCCAAGATCTTCGAAAGTAACATCTTCATGTAAAACTGTCTTAATTACATCTGGACCCGTCAAGAACATATGGCTAGTCCCCTTTGTCATAAAAACAAAATCCATAAGTCCAGGAGAATAGACTGCACCTCCAGCACATGGTCCTAGAATACAGGCAATCTGAGGAACAACACCACTTGAAAGTGTGTTTTCTCTAAAAATGCTTGCATACCCGGCCAAAGAAACAACACCCTCTTGTATTCTTGCTCCACCAGAATCTTGGATTGCGATAACAGGAACCCCAACCTTTCTTCCAGTTTGAATAATTTTGACTATTTTTTCAGCATGTCTTTCACCTAGTGAACCTCCCATAACTGTAAAATCCTGACTGTAAACAAGAACTCTTCTGCCGTTTATTTTGCCAAAACCAGAGACTAATCCGTCACCGAGAAATTCCTTTTTTTCTCCTATCGGCAAGGGGGAAGATTTTATAAAAATACCTAATTCTCTAAAAGATCCATCATCAAGCAAAACCTCAAGCCTTTCTCTAGCAGTAAGTTTACCCTTCTCATGTTGCTTTTCTATTGCATCTTTTCCACCACCAAGTTTCGCCTTTGCAACAAGCCCTCTTAGATTTTCGATTCTTTTTTTCATTTTATTATTTCCATCAATATACCCATTGTAAATTTGGGATTAAAAAATAATGCTCCACCGCCTCCAATACCATCCTGTCTTGAAGATTCTATTGTTTCAATACCTATTGAATTGAATTTTTTTTCTGTTTCATTTAAATCCTTAACACTAAAAGCTATATGATGAAAACCTTCTCCTCTCTTTAATAAAAATTTTTTTAATGTTCCGTCTCCAAAAGGTTCAAGCAATTCAATATTTAATTTTCCAATTTTCAACATAGCTATCTCAACATTTTCTCTTTTGTATTTCTTTCTGTAGGAAAGTTTCCCTTGAAGAACACCAATCCATAAAGGCAAGGCTTTGTCAAGACTTTTTACAACGATACCTAAATGAGCAATTCTCATAATTTGAAATTCTATAACTTTATAAACATTTCTTAGAGTTAGAATGTTTTCAATGGCTTTCAGAAGAATTACCCCAAGAAAGAGAACTGCTAAAAAAAGCAAAATCAAAAGCATGCTTATTGCGAATAGAGGAGAGATTGCATTACGAATCATAAGAGCAGGATGGGAATTGGGAATAAGATGTGTAATTGCCTCAAGTGAAACAGATATTGATTCCCTTCCTTCAAGAGTTGCTGATAGTGTTTACAATCTAGGTCCTGGGTCAGCAGCAGAAACATATTTAGATATTGAAAAAATCATTATTGCAGCAAAAAAATCGAATGTTGAAGCAATACATCCAGGATACGGTTTTCTTTCGGAAAATGCAAAATTTGCAAAAAGATGTGAAGAAGAAAATATTATTTTTATAGGCCCAAATTCAGACTCAATGGAAAAATTGGGTGATAAAGTTTGGGGAAGAAGAAAAGCTAAAGAGTTAAAAATTCCAACAATTCCAGGATCAAAAGGAGTTGTAAACGATGTACAAACAGCAATAAAAATTTCTAGAAAAATTGGCTTTCCCGTCCTTATTAAAGCCGCTGCCGGAGGAGGAGGTAGAGGAATGAGAGTTGTCGAGAACTTAAAAGATCTAAAAGATTCTTTTGAATCTGCTCAATCCGAAGCCAAACTTGCATTTGGAGATGGTTCATGCTTCATAGAAAGATATTTATCAAAACCAAGACATATAGAAATACAAGCAATGAGAGATTCTCACGGAAGGTTTATTCATCTCTATGAAAGAGAGTGCTCAATACAAAGAAGACATCAAAAATTACTTGAGGAAGCTCCCTCTCTTACTGTGTCGAACTTAATGAGAAAAAGGATGATCAACTCTTCAAAAGCCTTAACAAAAGCAGCAAAATATCATGGAGTTTGCACTGTTGAATTTCTTGTTGATGGAAAGAATTTTTATTTCATAGAAGTAAACACACGTGTCCAAGTTGAACATCCTGTTACTGAAAAAATAACTGGAATTGACATAATTAGAGCTGGGATAAGAATAGCTGGAAAAGAAAGAATTCCTTTTTCTCAAAGACAAGTTAGAAGAAGCGGCCATGCTATTGAATGCAGAATAAATGCGGAAGATCCTAGGTTTGGATTTGCACCAACTCCAGGAAAGGTTGAGGAATTGATACTTCCTGCAGGTCCTGGAATAAGAGTTGATACACATTTATGTCCAGGATACACAGTACCTTCAATATACGATTCGCTCATAGCAAAAGTAATATCTTATGGAAGAACAAGAAAAGAAGCAATAACAAGAATGGAACGTGCCCTTAGAGAAATGGTCGTAAGAGGATTTACTACAACGGCACCATTCCACAGAAGACTTTTGGCTCATAAAAGTTTCAGAAATGGAAAGATATGGACAAGATTTGTCGAATATCAAGGAAGCAGGCTGACTGAACCAAGTGAAGAAGAAAACAAAGAATCTATATTGGCTGCTGCGATATTGCTCGCTGATGAAGAAAATCATCCAAATGTTGAAAAAGATTCTGAAGAAGAAAAAGATTGGAATTCAAATCAGAACGAGGAAATAGAAGAAAGTTGGAACTAAAAATCAGAGATTCGAAAGGAAAAATCCATGATATTTCTGTGGATTTTGGAACAAATACCGCTACTTTCAATGGTGAGGAAAAAATACCTTTTGAAATAATAAGACGCGAACAAGGTGTTGTTGGAATAATCATTGGAGAAAAAAGAATGCCAGTAAATTACTCTAGAGATGGAATAAGAATTGAACTTCTTCTAGACGGTACGAAATTCAAACTTGAAAGAGAAACGAGTTATTCCTTTTTAACAAGAACAAAAGACGATGGTTCTTCAGGCCTTATAGAAGTAAGAAGCCCTATACCTGGAATAATATCTTCAATAAATGTAAATGAAAACAAAAAAGTTAAAGAAGGTGATGTTCTATGTATTCTTCAGGCAATGAAAATGGAAAATGAAATTGCGTCAACAGCAAAAGGGAAAATAAAAGAACTTCTTGTTGTTGAAGGTGAAAGAGTTTCAAGTGATCAAGTTCTGATGATAATTGAAAACTAATGCCGGAAGAGGGACTCGAACCCTCACGCCCTATTGGACACTTGCTTTTGAGGCAAGCGCGTCTACCATTCCGCCACTCCGGCCTGTTGTATACTTAGCCTATCATAATTTTTATTTTGTATTAAGGAGATGTTTATGAACAATTTAAACTATCAAATCTCAAATGTTAATTTCTTGCTTCAATCAGGAGAGGGAGAAAGCAGCTTGGCTGAAAGGATTGATCAATCCTTCGGTGGGATTGTTGAAAAAATGGCTGAATTTTTGTTTTATCCAATTGCAGATATACCTGTTATCGTTTGGGTCCTAATGCTAGGTGCAATATTTTTTACCATTTATCACGGTTTCATTAATTTTCGAGGTTTTAAACATTCTTTAGATGTTGTAAAAGGCAAATACGATGACCCTAATCATCCAGGTGAAATATCTCACTTTCAAGCGTTAACAAGCGCATTGTCTGCAACAGTTGGCCTTGGTAACATAGCAGGTGTAGCAGTGGCAGTTGGTGTTGGAGGTCCTGGGGCAGTTTTTTGGATGATAATTTTAGGTCTAT
>CAYFJE010000072.1:0-5171 GCA_964343345.1 uncultured bacterium | reverse complement strand
TCAATCTCAAAGGTCTCCACTCCAAAGGGCTGACTCCAATTTCTGAAGAAGGATCTGTAATGGCACAATCATCAATGTCATAGCCTCTATGATTTCTTCCATCTGCCTCCCACCAACCTCCAAAATTTGCACTTAAATCAAGAGCCGCTAATGAACCGGAACCCATCACGTTATCCCAAGGATCAGTAGTTCCATTAGAAGCCCCGACAACAGGATCGAAAAAATCATCAGATATTAAACAAGGTTCATTAATGTGAGGATCATCAAAATAAGTAGAGTAAGGACTGTCAAAAAATGCGATTGAACTTATTAAATGAAGGATCAGAGAATCATCCCTTCTGTCAATGAATGACTGTGTTGATGTACCCAGTCCTTGATTTCTGCTATCTATCCCCAAAGGATCGTATATTGGCCAACCACCGTTAGGTTGAGTGGCTCCAAAATCAAAATCGTCGTATGGGGGATCCTCGCTGTAAAAAGTAGGCCTATTGTTAGGAATCCAAACAGCAGGCATGATGTTCATATTTTCAATACTTAAACTAACATTTCTATCATTTTCCCCTGAATTTTGAACAAAAACATTAGTTATCAAATCAGGAAATTCATTCCCGTCAAGTGATGTAAGTCCACAAACAGGACTAGAGTTAGATCCAACATCTCCAGGATCCCAAAAAGGACCAGACAGTTCTGGGTAAGGAATGAGAATGGATCCAAGCATGTTTTTAACATTACCTATAGGCATACCAAGATCAGCTGGACCATGATATCTTGCATGTCTTTCTGCAAGCATAACTTGAGGATTAACTATAGCAGAAGAGTCATCAAGATAAAATTCTGGCGATATATCTCTACAATCATCTTCATCGTCAAAATATCTATAAAAATATTGCCATGCTGCCCAATGCCCAACAATCTTCATAGAAATCAAATCGGGGAAATCATCATCAAGATCAGTTCTCCAAACATTCTTCAAAGAACCGCTTTCATAAAACAAATCTCTAAAAGATTCTTCTATTTCAATCCTTTTTTCTTCTATTTCAGACCTTATACTATCTCTCCAAAAACAATTAACAAACCAATAGAACTCTTCAGGCCATATCGAATCACGTAAGTCAGTTGAAGAAAATCCTGAAGGAGCAGTGCTTCTACCTAGTAAAGCAAAATAACTCTCTATGTCAGCAATGGTTTGAAACTTCTCGAAACATCCAGAAGAAACCCAATCTGCAGAATCCATATTCAAAACAGGCTCTATAAGATTTGAAATCGGATCTGATGGAGATCCTGTTGGCCAATTTTTTGGAGTTTGCCATAAATCAATCTTATAAACTTCGCCACGGCAAAATTCATCTCCAGAAACACCATTCTCAACACATTTGATAACAGGGTCTTTTATTTCAGGAGTTGGATAAGAATTCACTGGAAGAGCAGGCCTCAAGAAATATCTTGGATCTGTATCAACAGTTAATGTGTTTCCAAGAGTGCTTCTTTCTGAAGGAACGGAACGCAAAGAAATTCGACTCTGTAAGTCTTTCCAATTTTCATCATCAATTTTGAAAGAGGTATCCGCTGATTGTCTCATTTTAACCAGGTCAACATCTAGAAGATCTTTAAGAGATTCAGGCCATTGCTTTGGTGTTTCAAAACCTAAGCCAAACCTCTCTCCGTCAGGACAATTCCCTTTTGGACAGTTGACTCCAGGCAAAGAAGAAACATCTCCAACATCATTAAAACCTATATAAGAAACAACAGCTGCTGCATGTCCTGTGTTGTAATCTCTACGATCAAAAGGAGCCAATAAAGACACTATACCCCTTTGAGCAAGGTGAGAGAAATCCCCTCTTTCATCTGTATTTAAACCTGTAACCCTTGCCATAAAAGTAGTTTCATCCATAACATCAATATTCGCTCCTAAATTAAAAGAATCTTCAATTAAGACGGGATTGTTGAACATAGGATCATCTGGATTGTGTAAAAAACCATAAAGTGGAAATCTTGAACCCTCATCAGAAACAACAACCTCGTAACCCCCATCGACTTCGGCATTTTGAGAAGAATAAAGAGGCATGCATGTTCTGGGATCAAACATAACATACGAATCAGGCATGCTTGGCAAACCAAAACTTACTCTTGATTCAGTTTCATTCTCATAAGATTTATCAAGTTGAAGGGGATAACTAAGACCTGATGAACTTACAAAAAGATCCCTAACAAAAGATTCATCTTGACTTGGATTGCATGTTGTTAACTGAGATTTAAGTCTGTCAGCGTATGGATTAAAAAGTTCAGCACCCAAGATAGGAAAATTACTAGGAGTGTGCGGGGTAGTTTTGTCACGATCTCCAGTTATGGAATAACTGTAGCTCCAGTTTGAAACAAAATCATTATTCCTCAATTGTGAAGGGTTATAAGAATTATTGGAGTTATAGGGAAAATTATTCCACATCAAATCAGCATTAATCAACTCCAAAGGAGAAGATATAACAGGAGAAATGTCTTCTTTTTTCCCTAAGGGCAAAAAAGGCATCACAAGACATGGAGAAGGTTCCCATGTAGAAGTTGTATTTTGAGCACATCCGAATGATGGATCAAAATAATCATATTCAGAATGCTCATATGAAGAATAATCAACAAATCCTGTGTTGTTTTTATCTTTGAATAAAGGAAAAACAGGAAGACTTCCTGATGGGCGATTCAATTGTGCTGTAGAAAAACCAGAATAACTAACTAAATCTCTGGAAAACCAAGTTTCATTTGATAAAACAGGATATTTTATCCATGGTGAAGAAAGATGATCTATTGTAGAAAAAGGGAAAGCATAAGCCCACTCATCCAAAGTCAAATCACCATCAACATCATCAAGAGTACCATTGCCATCTTTATCCATCGGAAACCTAAACATTTCATGCCTAAAAGAACCATTTCGACTTGAAGCAAAACCGATTTCTAAAATTGTTTCAGCGATGTCTAAACCTGATTCAGCCATCTGCTCAGACTGTTTCCTTTCCCAATCTAATGATCCAAACTCTATTTCATTTCTTGCAAAACTAAGAATGATCACAAGAGCAGGCAAAACTAAAGCAAGAAATATAAGAACTGTTACTAATGCAACACCTTGATTTTTTCTACTACTCATATGGATCCTTGTACAAATTAACCCTTTGTCTCAACTGGACAAAGTTGTTTGGATTGTAAATTTCAGGATTTAATGATTGAATCCTCAAAAAATTCAACCTCGCTAATTCTCCTGGATTTCCTGTAGTTATACTAAACAGTTTTCCATCTTCCATGGAACCTCTCAAAACTGAGATAATATCATCACTTGCTGTGATTATGTAAACCTCAACAGCATCAACATTATCAAGAGATGTTATTGGAGGGCTGATTGGGTTATTATCGCTAGGGTCTCTGTCAAACCAATAATAGTATTGATTACCAGCATCAATCTCTTCTCCATTTGAAAAAAGTTTAAATCTTATATCTACAATCCCATCTGAAACAGGAGTCTCAATTGTTCTAAGACATTCATCTTCAATCTCTTCGGCTGTATTTCCGTCTCGATCAAGATCCATATTTAAAACAGGATCAGAATAAAATCTAGATTCTCTCTTGTAAAGAACAAAATCTGAAGCAAGGTGAGAATAATTAGATGGATCACACCCTCCATCAAAACTTTCACTTAAAGGTATAGCAAATGCTTTTTCTTTCCAGGTATGAGCAAAAGTTATAACTCTATGTTTCAATTGTTCAATATTTGTATTTGCATTCAAGGAACCACTCAAGTTAGGAGTGTTTGAAGATTCGTCAGAAGAATACTTAGGACTTCTTGTCTTAAAAACAATTGTCCTTAAAAATGCCTCTTGCCCTGATATTGAACCATCGCCATCTAAATCTTCTCTTGATGTTATGTAAGGAGTCAATCTATAAGTGCTTACAAAACCAGCAGAAGAATCTTCAGAACACATTTCTCCAAAAAGATCACTCCATGAAGGCTTCAACACTTCGGCTTCAGATCTCCAAGATTCGAATGGGTCATTTTCTGCCATTCGATCATCTGGGTTCAAATTCCTATCATTTAAACCGATAGGGCAGGCTCCTCCATTGCAAGATATTGATGAAAATTCATTCGGCATCGATAAAACACCTTGAGCAAGATACTGATCGCATGAAGCAGGGGCATCTGTGCTTCCTAAACCTTCAGAAAACCTCCTTGTCCAAGTTGGATCGGGGTCCAAAACCTCCCAAGGTTCTATATAACAATTAAAATTCAAATCCTGATTGAAAAGTTTTGAATCTGGATATGGAGCATTTGAAAAGTTTGAATCTGATGGGTGTAGCTCCAAATAGATATCACATCCTGCAGAAGCTGCACTATTCAAACCACTTACATACTGAGTTCTTGATTTTTTTATTCTTGGAATATGAAAGTCAACAAAACCCAAATCAGCAACATTACTCAACTCTGAAACAACTTGGTCCATTGCCACCCTTGCACGATTAGATGCGTTTGCCTCTCCAGTAACAACTCTCAAAGTTTTGAAAGTCGATTCAATTACAGTAAGAAGAAGGGTCATAACAACGACAAGAATGGCTATAGAAACCAACAATTCGGTCATTGTGAAACCAGATCTTCTACTTTTAAATTCCATCAAAAATTATTCACTAAATGCCTGCTCTGTATAAGCAGTTCCCTGTAAAAGAATACCTCCCCTAAGGCTTTCTAAAGCTCTATTTTCATACTCTGTTGGAGTGCAGTTTAAGAAAGAAGCAGTTGAAGCAGGATCAATCCTCCCCAAAGGCTGCTGAAATTTCAAACCACAATTTACACTAGAGCCTAGAGCCTCTACGTCAAAAATATCAGACTTCCAAGCAGATTCTGCCCCGTAACCAACAATCCAATAATTTTCAACAAAAGCCATATATTCGCCATTTGCTAAATTACCACTTGAATCTGTATAAACTCTTTTGTCAACAGGATCCAAGGGAATGTATGAAAAATCACCTCTAGGATAAAGATTGGGGCTTTCTTCCCAAGAGTTATTATCATTTCCATTAACAGCATCACAGACAGCTGGTGTTGAAGTAGCAGGATCATCCCAACCATAAGAAAGCCTTGCATTAACTGTGTTGTAATTTTCATAACTGTACCAATTTCCACCACTTGCAAAAGATTC
>CAYFJE010000071.1:0-5244 GCA_964343345.1 uncultured bacterium | reverse complement strand
GTGCATCTACAATTTAAACCACAAGCATGCTGAATCTCAAGCCCATTGTTGATACCAAACTCAGCAATACTAGATCCAATTGGGACCTCTAAAATAGTCTTTTTCATACCAATCAAATAAGTAACCTTTGCCATAAGAACATATTGTATAAGAGTTAGAATTTTTTTCAAAACAACTAAGGAGAGTTGGCCGAGTGGACGAAGGCGCACGCTTGGAAAGCGTGTATGCGGGGATGACCTGTATCGTGGGTTCGAATCCCACACTCTCCGCCATTGTTTAGAAAATATTGAAAAGAATTTTAATTACAGGAGCTGCAACAAGGATTGGAGCAAGTATTGCAAGAAAGTTATCTTCATTGGGAATGAATGTAATAATTCATTACAACAAAAGTAAAAAGGAAGCGAATAAGCTTTCAAAAGAAGCAAATGTTGAAACAATTTTTTGTGATTTTTCAAAAACTGACTCAATAAAAAAAATTTTAGAAGATCTTGAAGATCGTTTTGAGAATGTTGATGTCTTGATTCATAATGCAAGCTATTTTCAGAATGGCAACCTAGAAAACACTACATTGAAAAACTGGGAGGCCCATGTGAAAATAAATTTAACAGCTCCATTTCTTTTAACAAAAATGTTTTTGAAAAATTGTAAAAAGAAGAAAAAAACAATTATAGGGATGGTGGATAGAAGAGCACTAAAACCTGGCAAACAACATTTGGCATATACAGTTAGCGAATCTGGGTTGGTTTCTTTTCTTGATATTGTTTCTAATACTTATGAGAATGTAAAAACTGGACTAGTTGTAATGGGCCCTATACTCCCTCCAAAATCTGGGACTTTAGAAGATTTTGAAAACCAGGTTAAAAAATCTCCAGAAAAGAAAGCTGGAACACTTGAAGAAATTAATGCTGCAGTAATCAGAATCATCAATTCTGAAAACGACAAGATCAAAATTCCTGTTGGATGTAGAATTCAAAATCACGATGAATAAAGATAAAATTTGCGTCAGCGGAGTCTCTCTCAGAATGATAATTGGAATAGAGGACTGGGAAAGAAAAGATAAACAGGAAATATTGGTTGATTACGAATTTGAATGCGATTTATCCAAAGTTGGAGAATCAGATAAAATTGAAGATACAGTTGATTACAAAACAGTAAATAAGAAAATTTTAAAACTACAAGAAATCTCAAATATAAGCACAATAGAAAAATTAGCTTCACTAGTTTGTAGAACGATTTTGGAAAATCCAAAAATATCGAAAACAACAGTAACGGTTATGAAAATGGGTGCATTGAGATGGTCTGATTGTGTCAGTGTTCAGATAACAAGACCCTAATGCCTTCGCTGATAATCCTGCTTGGCACTAATGTAGATCCGGAATACTGGGCCGAAAAAACAATAGACATATTGAAACAATATTCTCACATTGAAAAAACAGGAAAGTCCTGGAGGACCAAAGCAGAAGGTTCTAAAGGGTCTCCTGACTTTATCAACAGAGCAATCAAGATCTCAGCAAAAACCTCTTTGAGTGACTGGAAAATCCTTCTAAAAAAAATTGAAAAAAAATCAGGAAGAGAAAAATCTAGAAACCCGAATGAGCCAAGAACATTGGATTTAGATATTGTTTGGTTTGATGGAACATGGCTTGAAAACCCTGGTTTAAAACGACCTTACGGAATTCTCCCAATAGCTGATGTCTGCGGTGATATTAAAGGCCCTGAAAATGAAAACTTTAAACAACTAGCAATAAGACTAAGAAAACATCCATCAATACTTGGAATTTACAAAAATTAGGCTTCTCTTTTATAGCCTTTTGATGTTTTTTTATACTTCTTTAAACCAAGCCTCCTGAGATCTTGATTGCTTTGCGAGTAATTCATTCTTCTCTCGGTAACATACTTTCTTGCCTGCCTTCCAAAAACCTTCTTCACTCCTCCCCCGCATTTTGGACATTTTTGAAAAACCTCATCTTTGATTGACTGTATGACTTCAAAACCCTCTTTTTCACAATGATTACACCCTTTTCCGGAAATGGAGACATATTTGTATAAAGGATTCATGTAATAAATTCTAGGATTAGATTAATGAAGAATAATTTAAATTTAGCATTCTTGATTGGAACAAGGCCTGAATTAATCAAAATCTTTCCAGTTTATCAAAATTTTATCGAAGAAAGCCGCCACCAAATAACCCTGATCTCTACGGGACAGCATAAAGAACAATTAAATAAAAATCTTGAAGTTTTTAAGATCAAAACTGACATTGATTTAAAACTTATGAAAAAAAATCAAACATGGACTGGATTCCTTTTTGAAGCAATCCCTAAAATTGAATTGGAACTTAAGAAAACAAAACCAGATTTTCTTTTTGTACAAGGAGATACCGTTTCCGCACTAGCTGGAGCAATAGTTAGTAATTATCTGAAAATACCATTAGGACATATAGAAGCGGGACTAAGAACTCATTCTGAAGATGAACCTTTTCCTGAAGAAATAAATAGGAAATTGATAGCTCAAATGACAACCTTAAACTTTGCCCCAACAGAAAAAGCAAAAACAAACCTTTTGGCTGAAAAAATCCCAGATAATAAAGTGTTTGTTACAGGAAACACTATTGTTGATTCTGTAAATCATATGGGTTTTGAGAAATGTAAAAATTACCTTCAAAACAACAAAGTCCTAGTTACACTTCACAGACAAGATAGCATCCCCTATCTTCCAAGAATATTAGAAAAAATAGCTAGATTTGCAAATTCTCAAAAAAACCTAGAATTTATTTTCCCTCTTCACCTTAACCCAAAAATAAGATCTCTTGTTGAGCCTGTTTTGGAACCAATTGGAAATATCAAAATAATTGAACAAACTAGCTACAAAAATTTGTTAGAAATAATGAAAAAGTCAATGTTTGTTATTTCTGATTCAGGAGGGATACAGGAAGAAGCAGCAATACTGAATATTCCTTTAGCCGTTGCAAGGGACCTTACAGAAAGACAGGAAAGCCTTGATGAAAAAATATCAATTCTATTAGGAAGAAACTCTGAAAATTTTAAGAAAAATCTTGATTCCTTCTTTCAGAAAATACAAAACCAAAAAATCAACTTCGAAAAGAACCCTTATGGGGATGGTGATGCTTCGAAAAGAATATCGAACATCGTCCATAAATTCTGCGGACTTAAACAAATCCATAAAAACATAAATCCGGAATATAAAGCCAAAAAATAAATATTAGGATGAAAACATGTCTAAAAAATCATTCATCCCGCCAATAGACCTGAAAGAACAAACCGCGAATATCCGGAATGATATTGATAATGCAATAGCAAAAATTCTCGATACAGGAAATTTTATTCTTGGAAAAGAAGTTGATTCTTTTGAACAAGAAGCAGCGGAATACCTTGAAGTAAAACATGCCGTAGGGCTTAATTCAGGAACAGATGCACTTGTAATAGCTTTAAGGGCTTTAGGGGTAGGAAAAGGAGATGAGGTGATAACAAGCCCATTCACCTTTTTTGCAACAGCTGAAGCAATATGCCTTGTTGGAGCAACTCCAGTTTTTGCAGACATAGAAGAACATTCTTTCAATATTGACATAAATGAAGTTGAAAAATTGATCAACGAAAAAACAAAAGCAATTATGCCTGTTCATCTTTATGGACGGATCGCTGGATCAAAAGATGGAAAACCAGACATGTCTGAATTGAAGAATATAGCAAAAAAAATTCCAATTATCGAAGATGCTTGTCAGGCTTTTGGAGCTGGTTTTCCTCCAGCAGGAGGACTTGGAGATATTGGCTGTTTTTCATTTTACCCAACTAAAAACCTATCCGCTTTTGGGGATGGAGGCCTTTTGACAACAAATCATGCTCATATTGCTGAGAAATCAAAAATGCTTCGTCAACATGGTGAAAAATCTCGCTATAACAATGAACTTCTTGGTTATAACAGCAGGCTTGATGCAATTCAGGCAGCAATTCTAAGAGTGAAATTAAAACACATCTCAGACTGGAATATGCAAAGAAGAGAAGCAGCTAAAAGATACGATAAACTTTTGAATGATTATAAAGATATTATTACCCCTGAAATAACATGTGGTCATATTTTTCATCAATATACAGTGAGAGTTTTAAACATTAATCGCGACAAATTAAAAGAAAAAATGCATGAAAAAGGGGTAATTAGTATGGTTTATTATCCAATACCTGCAAACAAGCTGCCTGTTTTTGGAAACAGGTTCCCAAGTTGCCCAATTTCAGAAAAACTATCAAAGGAAGTGCTTTCTCTCCCTATATGGCCAGAAATAACATCAGATAAGCAAAAACAAGTTGTTGAAATCATGCTTGAATCAATTAAGGAGATTTCTTTATGAATGCTTCAATAATTGCGATTATTTCTTTTTTGCTCTTATTTTTTTCTTATCGATTTTATGGCACCTTCTTGAGAGAAAAAATATTCCAAATTAAAGATGATAAGAAAACTCCTGCTGTCGAAAAAGAGGATGGAGTTGAATATGTCCCAACAAACAAATGGATTTTATTTGGACACCAATTTGCAAGCATTGCTGGCTTAGGCCCAATTGTAGGTCCTGCAATTGCTGTAATTTGGGGTTGGGTCCCAGCTCTTCTTTGGGTAGTTCTTGGTTCGATTTTTATTGGCGGTGTTCATGATTTTGGATCACTGGCAACAAGCTTAAATCATCAGGGAAGAGGTATCGGTGATATTACTGAAGAAATTATAGGAAAAAAAGCAAAAAACCTTTTTTTAATTATCATCTTTTTTCTTCTTGCTTTAGCTATGGGGGTCTTTGCAATATTGATTGCAGGACTTTTTGGTAAATTTCATGAAGTCATAATTCCTGTTTTTGGTCTCATGGCTGTTGCAATGATTTTTGGAATATCCCTGAAAAAACTAGGAGTTCCACTTGTTCCTGCTTCTATTATCGGGGTTGCATTAAATCTTGGATTGATACTGATTGGGATTCAAAATCCTGTTGAATGGGGGACATCAGAACAATGGATAACAATATTGCTAATCTATGCAATGCTTGCAAGTGTTTTGCCTGTTTGGCTTTTGCTAACTCCAAGAGATTATTTAAACTCTTACAAACTTTATGTATTTTTAGGAGCAATCACTCTAGGTTTATTTTTTGGTCAAGAGAAATTTCAAATGGTCGCCCCTGCGATACAGCCAATTGTTGAAGGAGCTCCGTCAATGTTCCCATTCTTATTTATAACGATAGCATGTGGAGCT
>CAYFJE010000070.1:3317-5360 GCA_964343345.1 uncultured bacterium | reverse complement strand
ATTCTTGATTCTCATCGAAAAATTAGACATTGCAAAAAAGGAATTGGATAAAAAGTTTCCTGAAGAAACAATAACTTCGTTGCCATCGATAACCATGTATTTCGAATTCATCAAAGTATTAAGATCATTTCCGTCAGTGACAATCACAGCTCCAGCAGTTTCCAACGACGAATATACAGTTGAGTTAGAGTTGAAATAGTGGTTGTCAACAACGATATTAACGTTAACACCATTCCCTAAAGCATGAATGATTGCAGCTTCTATATCGCTTCTGTTTGCAATGTCAGGAACAGCAATATTCACAACAGATTCAGCACCCCTTATATATTCCCCTGCATCTAGCACTGCAAGAACATGTGATGGAAATTGCTGCCTTATACTCTGAAGCAACAAAAATCCATCCGTGTTTGCCCCTATGCAATCGGTGTGAAAACCAATTGCTAATGGGTCTGTAACGAAAGCTTCCAAAACCTGTCCTGAATCTTGGTAATAAACCATAGGATTTCTTTGAGTTGGTCCTGTTGAATCAGGATCCCAACTTTCATTTCCGTAAGAAGAATAGGGACCGCATTTCACAACATTAAAGGTGTCTCCAGAAGCACAGGAAGAAACAGCAAATGTAAAAAGCGCTAAAAGAAGATTTAATTTAAATTTTTTCATAAACAAGCAACCCAACGATTCTAGTACAAAAATTCCCTAATATGTTACCTTTTAACTATTTGTTAGTTATTTGAAATAAGTTCAAAACCCCACCATTCGGTATCATTAGCATTTCCCGCCTTGTCGTAAGCAACCATTTGCCACCAATAAGAACCTGGCGGCAAGTCAACAGGACACTCAATATTTCCGTTGCCTGAAACATCTATTTCACACTCTACCCAGAATTCATTACTATCAAGAATATTATCAATTCTGAAAACCACCCTGTCTAAAGCAATATTGTCTGAAGCTTCTCCAAGAAGTCTATTCAAAAATCCAAGATCAGAATTGTTTTCAGGGTCAATTTGATGGACCATTGGGGGAGTGTTATCAAACCAACCTTCATCACAATCAATAACCCAGTCTCCTGTATCCCATCCATAAGCTTTCCAACAAACTTCATAAGCTGCGTCATCGTATTCCCTTGTATCAACCCAACAGTCGTACGAAGGCCCATCATCATGAGCAGGTTCCTCACAGTGTTCCCATTCAGTTTCTATCTGTCCTTCTGAATTGTAATTTCGAACAAGGAACGAAACTGAAGAAAGTCTTGGCGTGTCTCCTGCCTGCCCGATAAATTGTGCATTGTTATTTGCATAAAAATGATGATCTAAGCTAACGTAATCAACCCAAAGACTCCCGCTCTCATCGGTACCATCATCATCATCGCAATCTGGATGCTCTGGATTCAAGTCGCACCAATCATTATCCTCATCACACTCCGGGTCTTCTGGATTCAAGTCGCACCAATCAGGTCCATTATCGCAATCTGGATGCTCTGGGTTCAAATCACAAAATCCACCATTGTTACATTCAGGATGATAGGGATGCCTTTCACAAAAATCCCCACCCCCTCCACATGCATCATGGTTTGGATGCTTTTCACAAAAACTGTCATCATCACATGAAGAATGATTTGGGAATCTGTTGCAAAAACCCGGTCCTCCACATTCAGGATGCCCCTTGTGTGTTAAACAAAAATCATCATGCGGCCCTCTACATTCAGGATGGTGTGGTCGATTTTTACAAAAGCCTGGCTCATCGCGACATCCTTTTGAGTTAGGAAACCAATGACAAAAACCTTTTTCATCTCTACATCTTGGCTTGTGGGGATGTGCTGAACAAAAATCTCCTCTTAAAGAATCCCCATCATTCAAACATTCAGGGTGCTGGACAAAAACAGAACAAAAGTTGTCACGAAGACATTCGAGACTTTGGCAAGTTACGAAATCATCAATCATGTCTTCATTTCGGCATATGTCTTTATGTCTTTTACAAAAACCGTCATCCCATCCGTCACGGTTTTCATCACCGTCATTCCATCCGTCACGGTTTTCATCACCG
>CAYFJE010000070.1:0-3217 GCA_964343345.1 uncultured bacterium | reverse complement strand
CCATCCGTCACGGTTTTCATCACCGTCATTCCATCCGTCACGGTTTTCATCACCGTCATTCCATCCGTCACGGTTTTCATCACCGTCATCCCATCCGTCACGGTTTATATCCCAATCATGCCAATCATCTCCATCAACATCCTTCCAGGGAAACTCTGAATCGTTGTCCTCAAAATCAGAAACACCGTCTCTGTCGCTGTCCAAGTCTTTCAAAGGATTATGTTCCGGCTTTAACTTGCCTCCAACTCTTTCCAAAGAACCTAAATCAAGCTCTCCTCCTGAAAAGCCTAGAAATATAACATCTGTTTCTTCTGCACATGAATCGGGTTCAATGTTAGTAAAATCACCACCACAAGAAACCATCCAAAACACATGGTCATCTGATTGTTTAATCCCTATTTTGATAAATTGTCCTCCCGGTAAATCTATCGAAAACTCTTCTGAAACCGACAAAGGCATAATCTTCTTGCTTCCATTTTGAAGAACAACAATAAGCTCTGAAGCAGTTGTCATTATGGAATTCATTGAACTCATCCCTCCACCATTTCCACTTATATTCCATGATCCGTTACCTAAGTTTGGAGAACTGCTGCAGGAACTAAGCAAACAAAAGACAGCAAGAAAAACTATCTTCTGGAAAAACCTAAAAAATACACTCTTCATAAAAAAACCTCCTGCCCAGAGAGTCGGGCAAACCTAAAAATTATACTGCAAGTATAAATTTTTCAAAGAATTGTCCCAGTGAGGCATTTTTTTGAAACCAAGGTCACCCCATCTTTCTTCAAGAAGTATTGATTTTTTAGGGCGTTTTGCAGGCAGAGAAAGGCTTTCTGTTGAGATTGGCGTAATGTTTGTATCGATTGATTTGAGTTCCAGTATCCTCGAAGCAAAATCAAACCAAGAAACTGATCCCTCTGAAGATATGTGGATTGTTCCATTGAAATCCTTTTCCATCAATTCAATCAACCTTTCAGTAAAGTCGAAAACATGTGTTGGAGATCCCACTTGATCATTAACAACATTTATATTTTTTTGACACCTCCCTGCTTGGATTATCTTTTCAGGAAAATGGTTTGAACCAATGCCATAAAGCCAAGAAGTTCTGGCAATAATGAAGTCCGGAACCCTTTGGACCTCAACCTCTCCCAACATTTTCGTTTTCCCATAAAAGTTTATTGGATTAACTTTATCTGAAAATACATATTCACCAAGAGAGCCATCAAAAACATAATCGGTTGAAGGGTATATTAATTTCACTTCATTCTGAATACACCATTCAGAAATCTGCCCAACTGAGAAGGAATTAATAGCCAAAGATAACCCTTTCTCTTTTTCAGCATTGTCTACAAGGGTGTAAGCGGATGCAATCAAGATATGTGTCGGTTGAAATTGATGTAAAAGATCAAAAGAAAGTGTTTTCTCCATCGGGAAGTCTTTTCTTGAGAAACTTATTGATTTAATATCTTTTATTTGAGCATAAGCCCTAGCAGCTTGTGCCAACTGTCCGTATTTCCCTATTATTGCCAACCTCATATTCAACTGTTTTATGTTATCCTCTATTAGTCGAATATATGAAAAATTTGTTTGAGATTTTCCAGAATTTATCTTGGGGATGGCCAAGAGAATGGGAAGAATTGACAATTATTATTATTTTAGGATTCCTTTTGACGGTTGTGTACAGAACTTCAAAAATTTTCATGAAATTCACAATTGGATTAACTGTCGTTGGCTTGATAGCACTGTTGGCTTATTCCTTGATGGAAGGAAAAGGGATAAAAAAAATCACTGAAATCGCAAATGGAGATTCTGTCCAAAAAACAATTGAAGCATCAGAATGAAAAGAAAAACGATTCAGAAAGAAATAACCCTGAATGACTTCGGTATTTTCAGTGGAAAAAATATCAAGGTAAAAATATCCCCCTACGACAAAGGAATGATTTTTTCAAGCCAAGGTAAAAATGTAAAATTGGGAGAGGGGTGGAGATACTCTCATAGATGTTCATGTGTTTGTAACAATCAGGCAGAATTCAAAATGACTGAACATTTTCTTGCTGCAGCAAGACTTTGGGGACTAACGGATGCATTCATAGAACTCGATTTCCCAGAAATCCCTATTCTTGACGGGGCTGGGAAAAAATGGTTTGACAGTTTTGAAAAAAGCGGTTCAAAAATCCTTAAAGGAGAAGTAGAAACTTACACGCCTAAAGAGACAGTGATTTACGAAAAAGAAGATATATTACTCTGCTGGAAACCGTCGAGAAAATTTACTGTAAAAATACTTTACCATCATCTTGACTCAAGAATTCCTGTTTATTATGAAAATTTTGATATGTCAAAAAAAGAAGATGTAAATACTGTTCTGAATTCAAAAACATTTGTTCTTGAAGAAGAAATTCCGAAACTAATGGAAGAAGGAACAATCAATAAAAACTCTGACAAAATGGCAAATTCTGTCAACATTATCCAAAAAGAACCTATCGACAAATCTATTCCTGCTCACAAATGTTTAGATTTAATCGGAGACATGTATCTCAGCGGAAAAATATTAATAGGCGAATTTCTAAGTGTAAGGGGGGGACATTCAGCAAATCAAAAATTATTAGAAAAAGCTTTCGAATAGTCATCTAGAATGAAACCTCAATGAATACTCAGTTGATTTTTCCGACAATACTTTTGATTGCTTTTGTATTTATTTTTTATATATGCATGAGGGCATTAAAGCCAAGAAGATCGAATGGTGGTTTAAGGAGAAAGAAGCTGAAAAATGAAATTGATGATATATTAAAGAAAAAGGATGGTTTTTGAAAATGATTGGAATAGTTTTAGGTTCACCTTCAGACAAAAGTGTTGCTGACAAAGGGATAGCAATTCTTGAGGAATTAGAAATTCCTCATAAATTATTTATTCTTTCCGCACACAGGACTCCCGATTTGCTTGAAAAAGCAATAAATGAAAATGAAGACATAAAAGTTTGGATTGGTTTTGCAGGATTGGCCGCACATCTTTGCGGTGTAATAGCTTCTCACACAACAAAACCCGTAATAGGAGTCCCTGTTGCTTCTGGGGCTCTTGCTGGAATGGATTCACTTTTAGCAATGGTTCAAATGCCTCCTGGCATCCCTGTTGGAGTTGTTGGGATAAATAATGCAAAAAATGGTATGCTTCTAGCATGTCAAATATTAGGCGTTGAAGATTCTTCTATTTCGGATAAAGTGAA
>CAYFJE010000069.1:0-5402 GCA_964343345.1 uncultured bacterium | reverse complement strand
TCTTATACAGATTTCCAAAAAAAATTGAGTATGTATTTGTTGAAAAATAAAAATTTGGATTTATTTTTTATTGTTTTTCCTGCAACTGATCAAGTTGGGCATTATTTTTGGAAGCATTGGGACAAAAAGCATCCGCTTTATTCAGAAGATTTGAATAACGAATATGGGGATGTGATGTTGGAAGTTTATAAAAGTGTAGATTCAGCAATTGGTGAAATTGTGGAATCTTGTTGTGATGAAAAGACATATGTTTGGACTTTGAGTGATCACGGAATGGGGCCTTTTCATAGAGCCCCAGATTTTGTGAGTTTTTTGGAATCTGAAGGGTATTTAAAATTAAAAGTTCCGATTGAAGATTCTGAAAAAATGATTGCTTTAGTTCCGCTTTTAGGAAAAATTTCTGAAATGAAGTTTAGGTTTTTTGATTTTTTAAAAAGGAATCTTCCTGTTTCTATAAAAAACTTATTAAATAATTTATTTCAAAGTCAAAAAGAAGTTTATATCGAAAGCATGAGCATGCTTTCTATCTACGATTGGAAAAAAACGAAAGTATTTGTTACAGACCCCAAAAATATGGGAGAAATTCATATAAATATGAAAGGAAGAGAGCCTCAAGGGGTTGTGTTAGAGGAAGATTATGAAAAACTCAGGGATGATCTTATTTCATTGTTTGAATCAGTTTCTTTGAAAGATGGAACAAAACTAGTTTCAAAAGCACACAAGAAAGAAGACATCTACAAAGGCCCTTACCTTGATGATGCTCCAGATATTGTTATTGAATGGAATTTAGAACAGACTGGTTGTTTAGACCCTAAAGACAGCGACATTCCTGAAAGGTATAAAAGTTTATTTAAGACATTCGATCTAACACCCTCTTGGACAGATGTCGTGCTTCCATATAACGGATTTCATCGTATGGAAGGTATATGGTCAGTAAAAGGTCCAGGGATTAAATCAAATGAAGATTTACAGGCAAATATTTGGGATCCATATTTGGAAATACTATCTTCTCTAGGAGTTCCTGTTCCAGATGATATAGACAGTCAGGAAATGGATATTTGGAAAAAAGGTAAAAGGCCAAAAATCAGAAAAGAAAAAGATTCTTCAATAGATAAATCAAAAGACTATTCAAAGGAAGATGAGGATGCTCTTAAGAAAAGACTAAAGGAGATGGGTTATCTGGGTTGATTTATTCCTTTGCACCTTTGCTTTCTAGGTATTTATACATTTTTTCTTTTTCTGATTCAGTTTCGCAAACTGAATATCTGCTTGTCAGCAGAGGTCCTAATCCATTTGCATCAACATAATTAATATTTGCACCTTTTTCAACAAGCCATTCCACACTGTCAAAAATACAAAAATATATTGCCCAGGCTAAAGGAGGGGCTTCATCTTTATTCAGTGCTTTTTTATTTATGTCAGCACCATTATCTAAAAATAATTGCATTATGCTTGTATTTGATGTGAGTACAGCATGATGCATTGGGCACATGCCTCCCCATATTTCAATTTGTTTTGGGATACATACTTTATTGCTGTTTAAGTCAATTCCATCATCAATTATTTTTTTTGTTTTTTCAAAATTTTGTGATTCAATCGCATCATGAATATCAAATTGGTCTCCCCCACAACCGAAGAAGATTGCAAGAATAAAAATCAGTATACTTTTTTTCATAAGTTTTTATTCTCCATTGCGATTATTTTGTTTTTAAGGAGAAGTTTTTCGTTTTTTTTGTTTTTAATTAAATCTTCGTTGTATGGTTCATTTTTAATTAAATCTTGAATTTCTTCATCAAGTTTTCTATGTTTTTTCTTAAGGGCTTCTAACGATAATTCACTCATTGTCTCTATTTTAGTTTAGCAAGTTTGAATAATGTTTTTTTATCCCATGAATTGTCAAGTTCGAGAATTTTTTTAGAGATTGAAAGAGCCTCATTCTCAAGATGTTCACCAGAGTTTCCAGCTTTCCAAAGCGCTCTTAGTGAAAATAGTTTAAGCCATAGTAATATTGATTCCATATCTGAATTGTTTTTATTTTCATCTAAAGATCTTTCAGCAAGATTTAAACCTTCTCCAAAAGCATATATTGCACCATCTGTGTCTTTGGCAGCAAGCCTAGCGCATCCAAGATCCCACCAGGCCCAGCATAAACCGAAAGGTTCATTCAAGATGCTTCTTAGCGGGACTGCTTTTTCAGCTGCTCTTTCAGCCTCTAGGGCATCTTCTTTTTTTACATTTATATCAAAATCTGGTAATAAAAAAGCAACAATGTTGTGAAGTAAAACAGCTTCTTCTTTTATCGCTTCTTGGTCGTTTGCTCTTACAGCTCCATTCCATCCAACCCATCTACTCTCTTTTTTATGTCCCTTTTTATTTAAGGCAATTTGAAGATTAATTGTTTCTTCATGTGTTTTTGGAAGAGTTTGGTTTCCTTTTTTGAATGATTCTACAAATTGTTTTACTGATTTATTTATCAATTTATTTATATTGAATCCAGAATTTCTTTGTAGTCAGGTTCAATTGCGGGATTTTCAGTAACCCATTTATATGTGATAAAGCCTTCCTTGTTAATGATGAAAACAGATCTTTTAGCAACACCTTTTAAACCTATGAAATCATCATAAAAAACATCGTAAAGTTTTGCTATTTTTCCTCCAAGGTCAGAAAGTAAAGGGAACGAGATGTTGTTGATTTCTGCAAACTTCTTTTGTGAGAAGGGCATATCTACAGATATTCCAACAATATTACATTTAGCTTCTTCAAAGGCTTTTAAGTTGTCTCTAAAAGAACACATTTCTTTTTCGCATCCCCCAGTAAAAGATGCTGGAAAAAAAGCAATCACGAGAGACCCTTCTTTTAAAAGTGTCGAAAGTTTAATTTCACGCAATGGTTTTCCCTCTGGAGGGTTGTTTGCTGTCATTAATTGAAAATCAGGGGCTTTGCTTCCAGTGTTAATCATATTTTTCTCCTTAAATGTCTATTCCTTGTTTTTTAATGCTCTTTATAATAAACATTCTAATAATTTTTTTTACTGGTTTCAGGAATCTAAGTTTTTTTAATGGACTAGGTGTTTTTTTTGACAATTCATCTGCGATGAAGGAATGTGTCTCCACAACAATATCTTTAATTGTTTTTTTAGGTTTATAAGATAATTTCTTCCATGTTTCTCCAACATCCATTGCATGGATTTCTGGATCGCTTGTATGACTGAACGTATCTTCAACATGTATGAATTTCCCATTTTTGTTTTTATTTTCAATTATGATTTTTGATAGTTCATTTAATGTTATCGGATCTAGTGTCAAATTGTAAATTTCAAAATTTGGGGTCAGGTTGATTCCTTGAAGGTTTGCATTAATGCAATCATCAAGATGTATCATGCATCCAGCTCGATTGCCATTTCCAAAAATCTTTATCGGAAGTTCAAGTTGATTTTGAATACACCATAGGCACAAAAGACGTAAACTTCCCCTATATGCAACTCTTGTATATCGAAATATCTGTACAGATCTTTCAGAATCTTCCATTGCCCATTTTTTTAATATTTTTTCAGTTTTTGTTTTTGATGAACCATAAAAATCTTTTGGACATTGGTTACTGTTAGGACGGTGTTTGTTTTTCTCCCAAGATTCAAGAAAAACAGCATCGGAAGAATCGAAAAAAATATTTTTTATTTCTAGCCTTTCACATATTTTTAATATTTTTTTTGGCAAATCGACATTTGTTTTCTCGTACTCTTCTTCTGCAGATTTTTTGTGTCTTTCTGTTGCAAGTTTTGCAGCTTTAATCCAAACTACATCAGCATTTTTTAATGATTTTTCAAGAACTTTTTCGTTATTTGCATCTCCTATGATTTCTTTGTAGTTTTTTGGTAAATATTTTTCTTGTAAAGGTTTTTTGTCAATATTAGTTACATTCCAGTCTGTTAGTCTTTTTATTAGATTTTTTCCTAAAAAACCAGATCCGCCAATGATTGTTATGTTTCGCAATGTTATAAATTTCTTCTATATCTTCCGCCAACTTTGAATAATGCATCTGTGATTTGACCAAGGCTTGCATAGTTTGAAGTTTCCATTAGTTGTTCAAATATATTTTCACCTCGAAGAGCTGTTTCTTGTAATTTTATTAACATTTTTTCGCTTGTTTGTTCATTTCTTTTTTCAAAATCATTTACTCTTTGGACACAATTGTTTCTATCCTGATTGCTTGATCTTGTAATGACAGGGGGGATGATCGGATCGGTATTGTTTCCGATAAAGGTGTTAACTCCAACTACAGGCAATTCTCCTGAATGTTTCAATCTTTCATAGTGAAGGCTTTCTTCTTGAATCTTGCTCCTTTGATAACCTAATTCCATAGCACCCAAGACACCGCCTCTTCTATTTATCGATTCAAATTCTTTTAAGACTGCATTTTCAACCAGTTCAGTTAATTCTTCGATGAAAAAACTACCTTGAAGCATGTTTTCGCATTTAGCTGTTCCAAGTTCTTTAGTAATGATTTGCTGTATTGCTAAAGCTCTCCTGACCGATTCTTCTGTTGGTGTACATATTGCTTCGTCATAAGCGTTTGTGTGAAGACTGTTGCAACTGTCATAATATGCCATTAAAGCTTGAAGGGTTGTTCTTATGTCATTAAACTGTATTTCTTGAGCATGAAGGCTTCTTCCTGATGTTTGTATGTGATATTTAAGTTTTTGAGATCTTATGTTTGATCCGTATTTTTCTTTAAGCGCTATAGCCCATATTCTTCTCGCAACTCTTCCAAGAACTTGATATTCAGGATCTAATCCACAAGAAAAGAAAAAAGATAAATTTTTTGCAAAATCATCAATTTTCATACCTCTAGAAAGATAATATTCAATGTAAGTGAATCCATTCGATAATGTAAGTGCGAGCTGTGTTATGGGATTTGCTCCAGCTTCTGCTATGTGATATCCCGATATTGAAACTGAATAAAAATTTTTAACTTTATTTTGAACAAACCATTCCTGGATATCCCCCATCATTTTTAAGGAAAATTCTGTTGAAAATATGCATGTGTTTTGAGCTTGGTCTTCTTTGAGTATATCTGCTTGAACTGTACCTCTAACACTGGAGAAAGTGATTTCTTTGATTTTTCTCAACTCTTCTTCATTTGGTTTTTTAGAGTTTTTTATTTCAAATTTTTTAATTTGTTGCTTCAATGCTGTATTTAAAAAAAATGCAAGTATTGTTGGAGCAGGGCCATTTATGGTCATCGAAACACTTGTGGAAGGATCGCATAGGTCGAAACCTTTATAAAGCCTTCCCATATCTTCGACAGTTGCAATGGAAACTCCGCTTTCTCCAACCTTTCCGTAGATGTCAGGTCTTTTTTCGGGGCTTCTCCCATAAAGTGTTACTGAATCAAAAGCCGTTGAT
>CAYFJE010000068.1:0-5496 GCA_964343345.1 uncultured bacterium | reverse complement strand
AACATTGGGAAAATTATGACATCCCTTATTGAATCTTTGTCCAAAAACATCATCAACAATCTCTCTACACCGAAACCTATTCCTCCTGCGGAAGGCATACCGAACTCAAGAGCTTCGATGTAAGAGTCATCTATTGGTTGTGCTTCAAGATCGCCAGAATCCTTTGCATCCTCTTGGTTTTCCATTCTTCTTTTCTGTTCATCAGGATCATGAAGTTCCCCAAAAGCATTACAGACCTCACATCCAGCAATAACTAATTCAAACCTCTGTGTCCATTTTTCCTTCTGAGGAATTTTTTTTGCTAAAGGGCTCATTTCTTCAGGATAACCTATAACAAAAGTTGGATTATCAATTTTGGATTCAATAAACTCACTATAAAGTTTATCCTGTGCTCTCCCAACAGTCATTCCATCACCCCAACTTAAATTATTTTTTTTGAAAATGTTTTTATAGTCTTCAAGAGAATTTAAATTTTCCAAATCAACCCCTATTGAATTAATTAATTCTTGACGAAAGTCAACTCTCTTAAAATCCTCTTTTACTGAAATTGTCTTACCATTCCAGGAAAAAGAATCTTTGTTTAGAAGTTCTTTACAAAGAAAACGGATAAACTCTTCAGTCCTATCCATCATTTTTTCCAAACTCCCCCATGCTTCATAAGCTTCGAGACCAAAAAACTCTGGGTTATGTTTTTTTGAGATGCCTTCATTTCTGAAATTTCTTCCAATCTCAAAAACTCTTGGACAACCCCCGACAAGTAATTTTTTAAGATACAGTTCAGGTGCTATCCTCAAATAAAGAGGCATATCTAAAGCATTGTGATGTGTTTTGAAAGGTCTTGCATAAGCTCCTCCAGGGATCTGGTGAAGCATTGGTGTAAATACCTCCAAGAACCCTTCAGACTGCCAATACTCTCTTGCCTTTTGAAAAAATCTTGAAATAAAAACAACATCCTTGGATATTTCTCCTCCAGAGGCCATGTCAATCCATCTCTTTCTTTGACGTGTTTCAGGGTCTGAAATGCCATGCATTTTGTCAGGGAGTTCATGCCTTCCTTTTGAAACCAATGAAAAACTTGATACAAATATGCTGATTTCTCCAACCTTGGTTTTCATAACTTTTCCTTCTGCAAAAATAATGTCACCGAGATCTAAAAGTTCTGTGTCTTCAAAATTTTCTAAATCATTTTTTCTTATAAAAAGCTGAACTTTTCCTGTTATGTCACCAATATCTATAAAAACTAATTTTCCCTGTTTCCTAAAAGCAAGAACTCTCCCTCCAGAAGAAACTGTTTGGTTTTCTAGTTTTTCAAAATCCTCTATGATTTTTCCAGGAGAATGCGTAATTGAAAATGAATTTTCGTATGGATCTCCATATTTTCTTATCCACTTCTTTAACTTCTCTTCTCGAAATTGTCTTTTTTCGTTCAATCGTTTAGCCTCTCGATATTTCCAGAAAATTCTAATTCCTTTGAAAGCCTTTCGTAATCTTGAGATGAGAGTTGATTACTGTTTTCAATTGCAAAAAAGAAAGCTTCAATAACATTTGTGCCAAAACTTCTCCCTTCAAGTCGCGGAGTTGTTGTTATAAGCCATTTCAACCCTCTTTCTTTAAGCATCTCTACATCATCTAGTGTAGTTGTGTTAGTAATAATTGTTTTTTCTTTGAGGCTATCTGGAACATTTCGTCTAATGTAATGGAAATCCCCTGCTATTACATCTCTACCTTTAAACCATTTTGATTCTTTTGCAGTGTTTTCTTCTTGTTTTTCACCAGTCGGATAAAGCCATTTAAAAGGTAATTTTGTCACTATTGGCAAAATCAAACGTCCAATTTTTGCTAGTTTTTCTAGATGATTGATTGGAATTGGAACCCCTAATCCAAAAATCAGGTCCCCATAAAGAACATCACACCCCTCGTCATGAAACGCTTTTGCCATACCCCATCTATCAAGTCCTGACACCATTAATATTTTGCTTCTTTTGTTTAATATATCTTCCTCTTTAAAAATATCTTTTATGAGTTTCGATTCAATGAAATGCTTGAGCCCTGAACCATCTGCTGTGTATGTATTTAACCCTTCAACAAGTTTTGCAGCGTCTCTAAATTCGTATTTCGATTTACCCACCCATAACCATCTATCTATACCGCCCATCCCAAAAGACTGAACATTTCCGTCCATTTCCAAATATTTTTCTCTACATTTTTCAAGACTTCCATCACAGCCAACTCTTGATATTTCCCAATTTTCCCCTTTCACATTTAACGAAACTTTATGGTCTCTTGAAGAGGACCCTAAAGAAATGGAAACAACCTTCTTCATAGTTCTGAAATCAAAACCTCCATTCCGTGCCAGAGCAAATCGGGTTCATGCCTATAATTGCTAGCAATATGCTTTGCGATTGAATCGTAATCTCCACCAGTAATAATCCAATTTATTTTATCAATATTTGAATCATAATATTGTCTTAATGAATCAATCATAGCTAACCAACCCATATCAATACCGCACCTTACAGAAGAAATACAACTAGAGCCAGCCCCAAAAGACATATATTCATTGGGTTCAACTTCTTCTAAACTTGTAACTCTCCCTAAAGTGTTATAAATTGATGTCCTCCCAGGAAAAAGATGCCCTCCACAAAAGATATTTTTTTGCCAAACACTGAATGTGCAAACTGTACCAAGTGAAACAACGCCAAAATTAGAATCGTTAAACATGTCTCTCAGGGCAAGGAAGTATAAACGTCTATCTTCTCCAAAAGAAGGTTCTCCATAGTCGTAAACACCTGAATCTTCCTCAGAAAAAACATCCGAGACTTTGATTATTTTTTTATTTAAATTTAAGCCCCCAAGTAATGCATTGGTAGTCCCTTCAGATTTCGAAGAGGATAATAAAATTGAATCAAAACTATCTTTTAAATCGTCTGAAAGAGGTTCAGTAAAATTTATTTTTCCTATTTTTTTTTCAAGCTTTCCTTGATTGAATAAAGCAGCTTTTAAATTTGTACTTCCGAAATCTAAACCCAACCAAGACATTAAGCACGTTCTATATAAGAATATTTTTCTGTATCTACTTTTATTTTATCTCCAGAATTTACAAAAAGTGGAGCCTGTACTTTAACCCCTCCCTCCAATAAAATCTCTTTTGTTGCCCCTGTAGCTGTATTTCCTTTAACCGCAGGAGGAGCCTCGATGACTTTTCTTATAACATGATTTGGTGGAGATATTGAAATTATTTTTCCATCCAACTTTATCAAAACAACATTTTCACCTTCAAGCAACCATTCCGATCCTTCAGCATTGTCAGAATGAATCCTTTCCTCCTCCCAGGTTTCTTCATCCGTAACAACAAACATATCACCATCTTTATATGACAGAGTGGTTTGAACTTCTTGATAATGACATTTTTCAACCTTTTCCCCACCATTGAATCTTTTTGAAATGGTAGCCCCGGAATTGAAATTTTTCATTTTTGCCTGAAGAAACCCACCTTGTCTTCCCATTTTCATGTGTTCTGTAGAAATGATTTTGAAATTTTGTCCCTTGTAATCAATAACCATTCCAGGCTTTAAATCATTAACATTAATTTTCATAAGATTTAATCAATGTAATCCGAAAGCCTTTCTGCATCCGGAGAATTTCTAAGTTTTTTAATTGCTCTATTTTCAATCTGTCTTACTCTTTCTCTTGTAACATTTAGTTTTCTTCCAACTTCCTCAAGTGTCAAAGCTGTTGAATTTGTAAGCCCATACCTTAATGCCAAAACCTCATACTCTCTTTCGTCTAGTAAATTTGAAAGTATTCTATTTAAATCTCTTTTTAAAAAATCCTGTCCTACTTCGTAATCTGGAAGTGGAATTTTTTTGTCTTCGATGTAATCTTTCAGCAAAGCATCTTCATCATCCCCAATAGGGAGTTCGAGAGACAAGATGCCTTGAGCATACCTCTGTATTTCTAATATCCTAGAAACAGCTCTTCCCCATTCGTCAAGATTTTTCTTAAAATCTCGCAATGTTATCCTGTCCTCTTTGTTCATTCTGTTTTCTGGAGCCCATCCAACACCATGGACTGATCTAGGAGGCACAGGAATATTACAACGTTGTGCTATCTCATAAAGATCTCCTCTTTCTTTTTTCCAAGATGGAGGGCGTCTGAATTTAGATTTGAAATCTTGCTCAGCCGTTCTGTATATAGCAATAGTATCCATAACCTCTTCTTCTTTGTCAGGACTGATTAGACCTAAAGCATAAGCCATCTCTTCCATATCTGGCTTTCTCCCTTGTTCTTGCTCGAATTGACTTTCTATTTTTCTGTAACGATTAATTGTTTCAACCATATGAACAGGTCTTCTGACGATGTTACCCTGATCAGCCAAGGCTCTTGTAATAGCTTGTCTAATCCACCATGTTGCATAAGTTGAAAATTTAAAACCTTTTGAATGATCAAATTTCTGAATAGCCCTCATTAATCCTGATACACCCTCTTGTATTAGATCAACAAAAGACAAACCTCTGCCAGAATATTTTCTTGCAATCGAAACCACTAGTCTGAAATTGCTTGATGCCAGTCTTTCAACAGCATCTTCATCACCAGCATCCTTCCCTTGGGCCAAAGCTCTTTCTTCATCTCTTGACAAGAGATAATCATGACTTATCTCTTTTAGAAAATATTTAACAGTATCGGATATAAAGTGATCTTCTTCACGCCTACGCCTTCTATCCTTGACCTTTTTTGAACCTTTTGCAAGTTCTTCTTCAGTGAAAACCTGGACCCCATCTTCTTCTAGTTTGGCCCACAATCCATTAATCGTTTCAGGGTCTAAATCTCTTTCTTCAATAAAACGCTGAACTTCATCAGTTGTAAGGTAACCCTTTAAAAGGCTTAGGTCAATCACTTCCTGTATTAAATCCTGATGAACTGCAAAATCGATACCTGTTTCTAAATTCTCTTCGTCTGTCTCGTCTCCGTAAGACGAAATCTCTCGTTCTAATTCATCATGAATGCCATCTGTTGGATAATCAGTCAAAACTACCTCCAAATAAATATTTAACTTAACAACCTTAGAGAGTATACTCAATTCTAAATAGAAAAAATGAATAAAACCATTACTTGGAGGGGTCCTAGGTATAAATCTTGGATAAAAAATTCACTTTTACTCGTTGGAGTGATTTTTGGAGGAATTAACACAGGTGAACCGGTAATTTCCAACTCTGCAATATTGATTGAAGTTGTCTATGGGATACTTTTATTCTGCCTGACTTCAACTATAGGTTATGCAGTAAATGATTTGATTGATCAAAAAAGAGATTTAAAAAACCCAGTTCATAAAGGTAAAAGGTATCCCATATTTTCAGCTTTGTATTTTTTCTTATTCTTGGGTTTAGTAATTTTTATAGGTTTAGAAAATCAATTTATAAAAAAAGAAATGCTATTCATTCTTTCAATCTACTTTTTAATGACATGCTGTTATTCAAAATTTTTAAAAAACATTCC
>CAYFJE010000067.1:0-5688 GCA_964343345.1 uncultured bacterium | reverse complement strand
TATTCTGACGCGGGGTGGAGCAGTGGTAGCTTGTCGGGCTCATAACCCGAAGGTCGCAGGTTCGAATCCTGCCCCCGCACCCAGGTTTCGGCAGCGTAGCTCAGCTGGTTAGAGCGTCCGGCTCATACCCGGGAGGTCCTCGGTTCAAATCCGAGCGCTGCTATTTGCCTAAGGAACATGGATAAACTATTTAAAAAAACAAAAGACACCATTGTTGAAAATAATTTGATAAATGATGGAGATAAAGTTTTAGTTGCCTGGTCCGGAGGCCCTGATTCAACAGCTTTACTTTTCCTTTTGAGAGAGCTTCAAGATAGCTTGAATTTTCATGTTGAGGCTTTTTACTTTAATCACGATTCAAGGAAAGATTCTTCTGCGGAAGAGTCTTTTGTTTCTCTCCTTTCCGAAAAAAAACTAGTTGAATTACATATTGTCAAATCAGATAAAAGAATTACTGGAAGTGGTCCTGAGGATACATGGAGGCAAGAAAGGTATTCTGCGATTAAAAAACTTGTTACAGAGAAGAATTTTGACAAAGTTGCTACAGGACATACTCTTGATGACAATTTAGAAACTCTGCTTATTAGGTTAGGAAGAGGTTTAGGGCTTGAGGGAATCAAAGGCATTCCTTTAAAGAGAGAGTATTTTATTAGGCCATTTTTAAATTCAACAAAAGAAGATTTATTAGGTTATTTGAATGCTAGGAATCTTGAATGGTATGAAGATCCTTCAAACACGAACAATCTGACAAGAGCTTCTTTAAGAAAAAATGTTATTCCAGCTTTGAAAAATAGCTGGGGTAGGTATTGGCCTTCTGGACCCGAAAAGAGTTTAGCGATTCTTGCTGAGGAAAATCAGTCTTTAAATGTCCTTTCAGGAGATTTGTTAAGAATTTATTTAACTCAAGAAGGTTTAAGCACTGAAGTTTTTAATCTACCACCAGCAATTTCACTTAGGGTTGTGAAAAATTGGTTATATTCTTTGGGGGTGAATCCTCCAAGAGGTGTTCTTGAAAGGGTTCTAAAAGAAGGAAAAGGTAAAAAGAAGATTTTTATAGAAGGGCCTTCATGGTTTAAGGTTGAAATTAGAAACGGTAAGATTTTTTATTTAGGAAAATAGTTTTTTGTTTAGAATATATTTTTCTCTAGAATGAAAAGGAAAAAAAATATCAAACATCAACCTTCTCCAAGGTCTCTTTTGATACTTGCTTTTTTCTTTTTTGCAACAATGGTTTTTTTCAGCCTCTTCGAGAAGCCTGAAGAGACAACACAAAGTCAGTTTTTCTCTTATCTTGAAGAAGGTTCTGTAGAAAATATTTCTATTGATACAAGTTCAAATTCTGTTAATTACAAAATCTTTACTGATGATAAAGATTATTTTTCAAGAGTCATCTTGAGTGATTCGTTGTTAGATCAAATTAATTCAAATGTTTCTGAAGTAAAAGTTAAGCCTAAAAGTTGGGGAGAGAGTGTTAATCCTTTTGTTTGGTTTGCACTTTCTATAGGCATAACAGTTTTAATTTTTGTTTTGTTGATTCGAAAGATGGGTGGAGGAGGAGATCCAACATCTTTTGGGCAGTCAAAGGCAAAATCAATCACCAGTGAAAAAACAAAAACAAAATTTAGTGATGTTGCTGGTTTGGATGAGCCAAAAAACGAGTTACAAGAAATTGTTTCTTTTTTAAAAAACCCAGCACCGTTTAAAAAATTAGGAGCAAAACCTACAAAAGGGGTTTTGTTGACAGGGCCTCCAGGTTGTGGAAAAACACTTTTAGCAAAAGCTGTTGCTGGCGAAGCAAAAGTTCCTTTTTTCCTTTCCAGCGGAAGTGAATTTGTGGAACTTTTTGTAGGTGTTGGCGCATCAAGGGTTAGAAGTTTGTTTGAAAAAGCAAAAGCTGCTGGCAGCGCTCTTATTTTTCTTGATGAGATAGATGCTGTTGGAAGACAGCGAGGAGCTGGCATGGGTGGTGGTCATGATGAAAGAGAGCAAACTTTAAATCAAATTTTGATAGAAATGGATGGTTTTGAATCTCACGATAATATTGTTGTTATAGCAGCAACAAACAGACCGGATATTTTAGATCCCGCATTGATAAGGTCAGGGCGTTTCGATAGAAAAATAAAAGTGAATTTGCCAACTGTGAAATCAAGAGAAGAAATATTGAAAGTGCATTCATTGGGTAAACCTTTTGAAAAAAGCATAAGTCTTAAACACATAGCACAAAGAACTCCTGGATTTTCAGGTGCTGATTTAGAGAATCTTTTAAATGAATCTGCTTTGTTGGCTGCTAGGTTTAAGGCCAAAAAAATCAAACAAGAACATTTAGCTGAGGCTGTTGAGAGAGTTGCAATGGGTCCACAAAGAAAATCTTTAATAATTTCAGAGAAAGAGAAGAAGACTGTTGCCTGGCATGAATCTGGACATGCTATTGTTTCTTATATTTTTGGTTCAACAGTTCACAAAATCACTATCATCCCAAGATCTGAAGCTCTTGGATATGTTTGGAATACCGATGATGAAGAAGATACCGATAAAGCTCTTCAAACGAAAGAAGAACTTTTAAACCAGATGGCTATTTGTTTAGCAGGTAGGGTTGCTGAGAAGATTGCTTTTGAAGAAATTACAAATGGGGCTAGTTCTGACATAAAAAGAGTTACAAGCATTGCAAGATCCATGGTTCGAAATTGGGGAATGAGTGAAAAAATAGGTCCAGTTGATTATGAATACGACCAAGCTCCTTTTTTGGGAAGAGGTTTTTCGATGCAGAAGAATCATTCAGATGCAACCGAAGAAGAGATAGATAGGCAGGTTCTTTCTTTGATTAATTATTCGCAAGAGAAAGCTGAAAGTTTGCTTTTAGAGCACAAAGAAGCATTGGATGCTCTTGCAAATATATTGTTAGAAAAAGAATCGATTGATAGGAAGGATTTTGAAAAATTAATGAAAGGTTTAAAGGTTCCAAGTAAACAAAAAAATAAAAAAAATGATTAGAATTCTTTGATGCTATTTAAAGAAAAATTGGAAGTTAAAAATTGATGGCTGATGATTTTCAAGCAACCATCCAGTTCTCAGGTGTTTTGTTGTTTTTCTTCGGAGCTGTAGGTTTTGGTGTCATTTCCCTTTTTATGAATCAGATTACAGGAGGGAGATTTCCTTCTCCTTCTAAGTTAAGCACTTATGAATGTGGGAACGATCCTCATCTTGATGCTGATGTTCCTTTTAACTTCAGATTTGCTGTTATTGCTGTTATTTTTCTTTTATTTGAAATCGAGTTAGTATTTTTTCTTCCTTGGGCTGTTAGTTTCAGAAATTTGCTTTTCACGACAGGTTGGCCAGCTTTTTTTGAAATGATAACCTTCTTCTTCATACTTGTTATAGCCTTTACTTATGTTTGGAGAAAGGGTGGGTTGGAATGGGACAGAAATTAGGAGTGTGATTTTATGAGTCAAGAACCTTATATGTTAGCAAAATTAGATGATTTGTTGGGTTGGTGTAGGAAGAATAGTCTCTGGCCTATGACTTTTGGTTTAGCGTGTTGTGCTATAGAGATGATGTCAATCGGTGATACCAAATATGATGTTGATAGAATAGGTGTTGTTTTTAGAGCAAGTCCAAGACAATCTGATGTCATGATTGTTTCTGGTACTGTAACTTATAAAATGGCACCATTGCTTAAACGCCTTTATGACCAAATGCCTGAACCAAAATATGTAATATCAATGGGTTCTTGTGCGAATTCTGGTGGAATTTACAAAGATGCTTATTCTGTAGTTAATGGTGTTGATCAAGTTGTTCCTGTAGATGTTTATGTTCCAGGGTGTCCACCACGTCCAGAAGCTTTGATATATGCAATAACAAAATTGCAAGAAAAAATAGAAAAGGAGAAAATAATTACAGACCGTGTTGCATGACAAGAAGTTATTTTTAGAAAAACTGAAAGGGCTTTTCGAAGACCATGCTGAAGTTGTTGGTCAGTTGATTCTCATTGTAGATAGGTCAAAAATACTAGACTGCCTTTCTCTTCTTAAAAATGATAAAGATTTGAGTTTTGACATGTTGCATGATTTAACATGTAATCAAAAAAAGAAAGGTTTAGAGCTTATATATCAAATGCATAGTGTTAAAAATTCATATTGGTTAACTTTAAAATCATTAATTCCTTCTGATTCTTTGGTTGCTCAGTCAGCAACCCCTCTTTTCCCTGCTGCTGATTGGCATGAAAGAGAGGCTTTTGACATGTTTGGTTTAAAGTTTACAGATCATCCTGATCTTAGGAGGATATTGTTGCCTGATGATTGGGAAGGCCATCCTCTAAACAAAGAGTATCCCCTTGGGGGATTTAAGGACATAAAGCCTATTTGGGCTTATGAAGAAGCAGAAGATTTACAGAATCTGCCTGAGAGAGATCTTTTAGATTCTGAAATAATAAAACCTGAAAATAAAAAATTAAAGATTATTAAAGAAAATGACCAAGGCTAAGGATTTTTTAACAACCAAAACAGGGACTCTTCTTGAGCAGGAGTCAGAAGATAGGTTTTGGTTAAACATGGGGCCACAGCATCCTTCAACTCATGGAGTTTTCAGGATCTTGTTGGAAACTGAAGGTGAGATGGTTAAAAATGTCAAGCCAATTATTGGATATTTGCATAGAGGAGTTGAGAAAATATCAGAAAACAGAGAGTGGATGGGAGCTTTACCTCTAACTGACAGAATGGATTATCTTGGTGCCATGTCTAACAATATGGCTTTAACTCTTCCTGTTGAAAAATTAATGGAAATAGATGTTCCAAGAAGAGCACAATGGTTGAGAGTTTTAGCACTTGAGACAAATAGGCTTGCTAGTCACTTGTTGTTTTATGGAACACTTGGATTGGATCTTGGGGCTCTTACTCCTTTCTTTTTTGCATTTCGGCAAAGGGAAATTGCTCAATATTTATTAGAACTTCTGTCCGGGCAAAGAATTACTTTTAATTACATAAGGTATGGTGGGGTCAGGGGAGATATCACACCACAGATAGAAAGAGAGTTTAGGAGTTTCCTTTCAGGTTTTAAGCCAGCTTTTAAAGAAATGTGGGATCTTATAGAAGGCAATGAAATATTCCGTTCAAGGGTCATTGGAGTTGGTCCATCTGATAGCAATTTACTTATAAAGTATGGAGTAACTGGACCAATTTTAAGAGCAACAGGTGTTAAGAGGGATTTGAGAAAAGATATTCCATATGCTGCTTACGATGAATTTGATTTTGATGTTATTACACATGATAAGGGAGATACCTATTCAAGATGGATTTGTAGATATTACGAAATGGCTGAATCAATAAAGATAATCGAACAATGTTTAGACGGCATGCCTGATGGCCCTTATATTAAAAAAATGCCTTTCTTCTTTAAACCTCCTCAAGGAGAGATATATTCTGCCATCGATACCCCACGTGGAGATCTAGGTGTTTATGTTGTTTCTGATGGAAGTAGATTTCCATACAGGATAAGATACAGAGCTCCTTCGTTTTGTAATTTGTCAGTTTTGCCAGAACTTTTATATGGACAGCTTATTGGGGATGTCATAGCTATACTTGGTTCTTTTGATCCTGTCTTTGGAGAAGTTGATAGATGAATATTTTGAACTGGAGAATAAGGAGTGTTCCTGTCGGAAAGATACTTTTGCTTTTTTCCGGACTTGCTCTTTTC
>CAYFJE010000066.1:0-5739 GCA_964343345.1 uncultured bacterium | reverse complement strand
CTTGGGAGACAATGTTTTGAAAGGTGGAGTTAAAAAGTATGTTAATGAATTCGAGTCCAAAAAAATGGATTCAATGGTTCTTCTTTCAAAAGTTGATAGACCTCAGCAGTTTGGAGTAGCAATTTTTGAAAATGATGAATTGGTTGGAATGGTTGAAAAACCTGAAATTCCTCCTTCAGACTTGGCTCTTGTAGGTATTTATTTTTTTGATAAAAAAATCCATAAAATAATTGAAAATCTCAAACCCTCAAAAAGGGGAGAATATGAAATAACAGATGCTATACAGGGTTTAATTAACGATTCTGTCAAAGTTCACCATATGAGGGTTGATGGTTGGTGGAAAGACACAGGGCTTCCAAAAGATTTAATCGAGGCAAACACACTCCTTCTTCAGGATATCGAAACAAGAATAGATGGACAAATGTCAGGTGGAAGACTGAATGGAGAAGTCATAATAGAAAAAGGCGCTGTTGTTGAAAATTCATACATAGAAGGACCTGTTTATATTGGAGAAGGTTCTGTTATTAGAAATTCCAACATAAGTGCTGGAACGAGTATAGGAAAAAATTGTCGTTTGAACACTGTAGATGTCGGAAATTCTATAATTATGGACAAATGTACTCTTTCAGCAGTTTCATATCCAATGTCTGATTGTCTTATTGGTGAAGAATGTGTTGTTAAGGGAAATGTCGATCCTAGGCTGAATGTTGTTCTTGGAGATAGATCCGTGTTAGAGGTTCCCGATTAATGTCGAGAAGAGTTTTGGTTACTGGCGGAGCTGGTTTTGTTGGCAGCAATGTTGCTTTAGATCTTGAATCAAAAGGCTTTAAGGTCAGTGTGATTGATGGTTTTTTGAAAGGTTCTGGAGCAAACTCTTTTAATCTAAAAGATTTCAAAGGCGAAATCTTAGAAGCAGATATTCGAAATCCAAAAAAATATGCTTCTTTTTTAAAAGGAAATGATGTTGTTGTCCATTTGGCAGGGCATGTTAGCCATGTTGATTCAATGACTGATCCTGAAAATGACTTAAGCCATAATGCATTAGGAACATTGAGGTTTCTTTATGCAATGAAAGAAAACTGTCCAAAAGGGTTGTTTGTTTATGGAGGGACAAGAGGTCAGTATGGTAAGGTTTTGAATCCTCCAGCAACAAAAAAAACCGCTTTGAATCCAACAGATATATATGGAGTGAATAAGACAGCAGGTGAACAGTATGCTTTAGTTCTTTCAAGGACAAAAAATCTAAATGCATGTTCAGTAAGATTTACAAATGCTTATGGTCCAAGACATCAAATGGAACATTCAAAATGGGGAATATTGAATTGGTTTTTCAGACTTGCAATGGATGGAAAGGATTTGACGATTTATGGCAAAGGCGAACAGTTGAGAGAATATGCATGGGTTGGTGACATAGCAGACGCTTTTTCCAAAATTTGTTCTATTGAGCCGGCTAAAGTCGATGGGAAGATATTGAATCTTGGTGCTCCCGAAAGGATATCTTTTGCTTCAATGGCTGAAAAGATAGTCAAGATTGTCGGCTTGAGCAAGGTCGTTAATGTTGAGTGGCCAGAAGAAAGAAAATCAATAGAGGTTGGTGATTTTATTTCTGATGATTCAGAATCAAAAGAACTTCTTGGCTGGAATCCTTCTGTAGATATAGACAAGGGTCTGAATATGACATTTGATTTTTACAAAAAAAACAAAGATAGGTATTGGTGATTTGAACAAAGACAATCTTGAAACGGCTGTTTTTGGTGCAGGTTGTTTCTGGTGTGTGGAAGCCATCTTCTTGAGGGTTGATGGAGTCAAGGATGTTGTTTCGGGTTATTGTGGTGGTTTTTCAGAGAATCCTGATTACAAATCTGTCTGTTCTGGTTCAACTGGTCACGCCGAAGTATGCAGGATATCTTTCAATCCTGAAATTACAACGTTTAAAGATTTACTGAAGGTTTTTTTTGAGACACATGATCCAACAACACTCAATCGTCAGGGAGCAGACATTGGAACACAGTATCGATCTGCAATATTTTATGTAAGCGAAGAACAAAAAAAGATTTCTGAAAAATTCATTGAATCTCTTGAAGAAAGAAAGGTTTTTAGCAATCCGATTGTTACAACGATACAACCTTTAAATGATTTTTATAAAGCTGAAGGTTATCATCAAAATTATTATGAATTGAATAAAAATGAACCATATTGTCAGATTGTTATTAAGAAAAAATTAGATAGATTTTAAATATTTTTCACATTATTGAAATATTTTTTTCTTAAATTTGCACTAATTAAATCAATTAGCATAACGCTTAAAAACATAACCATTAATACAGACATTACTCGATCATAAATTCCAAGTTTAAGATAAAGATTGAGGTAGTATCCAATCCCTCCAGCTCCCACAAGTCCAATGATTGCACCATGTCTTATGTTGTATTCAAGCATGAAAAGAAGTTGGGACATCAAGTTGTTTGCCGATTCGGGGAAAACAACATGACGAACTACCTGCCATTTTTTCATCCCGAGAGCTTTTGCACTTTCGATTGGGTGATTGCTTATTCCTTCAAATGTTTCGTACTGTAGTTTCCCAAGAAATCCGACAGTATAAAGTGTCATTGCAAGCACTCCTGCAAGTGGACCTAAGCCAACTGCAACCACGAAAAAAATCGCCCATACAAGACTTGGTAAAACACGTATAAATGAGAGTATTGATCGTGATAAAAATTTTATTTTTCCAAAATTTAAATTAGAAGATGCAAAAACTGAAAATGGTATTGCCAACAAGAATCCCAATATCGTTGAAATGTATGCCATTTGAAATGTTTCCGAAAGTCCGAGCCATGCAATACTACAGAAAAATGGAATTTTTTTTTCGCATTCAGGGTAGGGTTGGGGATTAAAGATGCTCATGTCCAAAGGCAATGCTTCCTGTAGAAAATCTTTTGAATTTTTCCCGCCATCAATTATTGATCCAGCATCGAGATTTAGATTGCTTGCAAATAAGAATAAAAAAAAGATTATTAACAAAAAGTTAAAATGAGATTTCTTTTTTTTATTCATATTGAAATTTCAACATCTTGTTCTTTTTTGCCAAGCTCAATAACTTTTTTTTCACAAACTTTAAAGATTTTGTCGGAGACCCCCATTGCTCTTGCTGGATTATGGTCGACAAAAATGATACTTGAACCATTCTTTTTTACGTAGTTGAACATTTTGAAACCAACACTTATTGATGTTTCATCGTCAAGTTCGCCTAAAAATTCATCAGCAAGTATTATTTTTGGCTTTTGAAGGAGTGTTCTTGCAATTGCAACTCTTTTTCTTTCTCCTCCAGAAAGGAATTTGACTTGATCATTTGCTTTTTCGCTTATTTCAAGTGATTCAAGTATTTCTGTTGCTTCTTTCAGAACTTCATCATTTGGATTTGAAAGCATTACATCAAAAAAATTCATTTTATGGAAGTGACCAAAAACAACATTTTCCATAACAGTTTTATTGTTAACAAGACCAAGTCTTTGTGGAATGTAGCCAATATTTCCAGATGGAACACATTCAGCACAACATTCCCCAAGTATGCAGATTTCTCCAGATATTTGAGGGATTATTGAAGCTATTGTTTTTAAAAGAGTTGTTTTTCCTGCACCTGAAGGGCCAACAAGTCCAATTATTTCACCTTTTTCGATTTCAAGATTTACATTTTCAAGTATTGGTTTTTTTAAATCATATCCAATACTTAAGTTTTTCAGTTCAAGGACTATTTCTTTAAAGACTGTTGCATTCATTTTTTTAACCGGGAAAGGATTATATTAAGTAGAAAAGCATAGTGAATGTAAGCCATGTCATAAAAATCATTCCAAGATTATCTGAAATCCATTTCCACCACAGTTCCGTTGTTGTTCCGATAATAAATGGCAAGGAAGATGTAATTGGATTTTCTTTGAAGTTGACCCAGTACCAGTTTATAGAGGTTTTTTCTATCCAATAATTCGAAACAAGTATCAAGATAGGGATAGAGAATAGCAAACCATGGTAATTTTTCTTTTTTTTATTTTTGAGTCTTCTTCCTAGAAATCCATGAATTGGATCTGATATGGCCATGCATAGACACGTTACTCTTGCGAATTCCAATACTGATGTTTCTTCCATGTTGTGAAGAATTGCTGTAATTTTGAACAGCAAAACAGACAATCCGACAGATATTGGATATGAGATTATCCCCCAGTCTGGCCATTTTTCATAAAGTGTGTTCAGGAAAGGTATTTTTGGCCATGCAATTGCCAGGATTATTCCACACAAAGATAGATAAAGGGCATCTGATTCTGTTTTTATTATTGGTAAAAATAAAAGGTATATGACAAACATATGGCCAATCCCTCTTATGTCTCTTGTTGAAAAATTAATCAAATTCTTAACTTACTTTCAGTGTTCTTGAATTGTCTTGGAGGTCTTTTTCCAAAAGAGCAAAGCATTTCATAAGGTATTGTTTTTCCCCATCTTGCCAAATCCATCATCGTTATCTCATCACCTCCTTGCTTTCCTAGAAGTGTGACTTTGTCTCCAATCTCAACATCAGGGATTTCAGATATATCTACATGTAAGAAATCCATTGATATAGCACCAACAACTGGTGCTCTTTTTCCTCTTAATAACACTTCTGAAGATCCTGTAAGCGTTCTCATGTATCCATCGGCATAACCTATTGGAACGATTGCAAGCCTTTTTGGCTGATTGAATTTTTTTATGTTTCCATATCCAAATCCTTCATCTTTTTCTATTGTTTTTCTGTCAACAACTCTTGCATGTACACTCATTACAGGAAGAACCGGGGGGCATGTCTTCAAGTTAATACCATTAGGTTTGGATCCGTAAAGAAGATATCCAAGCCTAACAGAATCCATATAATATTCTGCACCTCTTAACAATGCTGGAGAATTTGCAATATGTCTCTCGCATTCCGGGAATTTTTCCATCCATTGAGCCTTTTCTAAGGCGCTTCTGAATTTTTTCAAAGCCAAATTTGTTGATTTCGGATCAGTGTCTGCTACATGAAAATGAGAGAAAATCCCAGTTGGATTAAAAGTGCCTTTCTCAAATTCTCGTGCAAGATTTTTTAGAGAAGCAGGAGGAACGCCTAGACGATGCATTCCAGTATCTATCTTGACATGTATTTTTGGTGCAGGAAGGTTAGGGTCAAGTTGTTTTTCCCAACCTTCTAAATGCTCCGGTCTAAAAAGGCATTGTGTAATTTTATGATGTTGAAGTAATGGGACTCCTTCAGGCACAGTTTCTCCGAGAACAAGAATTTCAACCTTTATTCCGTTTTCTCTGAGTTCAATTGCTTCTTCAAGGCTTGCAACACATAATCCCCTTATATTTGAATTTTGTATTGCTTTTGAAACCTCTACAGCACCATGACCATAAGCATCGGCTTTAACGACTGCCCAAAGCCCAACAGGTCCTATATAAGTTTTCAAAATCCTCAGGTTGTGTTTAAGGTTGTCTAAATCTATTTCTGACCAAACTCTTCTATACATTTAGTTCCATCCATGCTGATTTTATTGACTCAGCTATATCTGAAGCTGATACAGATTGCCTTGGTGTTCCATTTTCTGCAATGATGCTTCCAGCTCTTCCATGTATCCATGAGCCAATAATTGCGGAATCCAACGGTTTTATTTTTTGGGCTAGAAGACCTCCTATAAGACCAGATAAAATATCGCCGCTTCCTCCAGTTGCTAAATTCTT
>CAYFJE010000065.1:0-5836 GCA_964343345.1 uncultured bacterium | reverse complement strand
AGGGCCTGTTGCGATTCTCGGGATTTCTTCGAAGGTTGTTAAACAGGGTTTGGAAAACTCAATGTTGTTTTTGGCTCAGCTTTCGATCAATCTTGGACTCCTTAATTTGCTTTTGGTTTTTATACCCAATCTTGATGGAGGGAGAATAATGATTGAGATTATGGAAAGTTTTGTACCTAAGCAAAAAAAGAGAATTTTCAGAGAAAAGATAACAAAATCTTTATTGACTGTTGGAGGATATGCTCTAGTTATTTTGTTTTTAGTAATCACAATAAGGGATTTCATAAGGCTTTAATGAAGGTTTCTGTAATTGTTCCTGCACACAATGAAGCACCTAGGATTTCATATGTATTAAAAGTTTTAACAAAAAGTAGAAAAGTAAATCAAGTTATAGTTGTTGATGATGGTTCTAGAGACGGTACGACTGCAGCAGCTAAAAGAGTCCCAGGTGTTCTTGTTATGTCTTTGCCCGATAATTTGGGAAAGACTTCAGCTATATACATGGGGCTTGCTTGTGTGAAGCATGAGTGTGTGTTGTTTGTAGATGCTGACCTTGTTGGACTTGAAACTTCTCATATAGACTCAATTGTCGAACCTGTGTTAAACATGGAATCCGATATGTCTGTTGGAATATTCAAGGGTGGAAAGGTCGGTACTGATCTTGCTCAGATGGTTGCTCCGGGGTTATCTGGACAAAGAGCAGTTCTCATGAAGAAGATTAAAAATTTTCCTTTTAACGAAGTGACTGGTTATGGGTTTGAAACTGCTTTGAATAATTTTGCAGAAGTCAAAAATTGGAAAATTAAAAAAATAGAACTTTTTGGATTAGGTCAGGTTACAAAAGAAAAAAAACATGGTTATGTGGTTGGAGTAATGAAGAGGTTGAAAATGTATTGGGAAGTTGTAAAAGGTTGGTTAAGTTGATAGAAAAAAATCAATTAATCGAGAGTATTACAGGAGAAGTAGACAATTTGGGATATACAATATGGGATATTTCTATTAAGGGCAACGGTCCTAATTTAAAGTTTACTGTTTTTCTTGATGGCTCAGTAAGCATAAAAGACTGTGTTAATGTTTCTAGAAGTTTGATGAATTCTAGTATTAGAAATATTTTAGAAAAGGGACTTCTCGAAGTCTCTTCTCCCGGAGTTGAACCTGTTTTGAGAAAAACTAAACACTTTCAACGATGGTTTGGAAAAGAGATAGTTTTTAAAATGAAAAATGGTTCAAAAGCATTTTTCGGGGTTTTGAGAGATTTTAAAAATTGTTTAGTTGTTGAGATGAAAAATGGTATTTTTTATGTGCCATTTGAGTTAGTAAAAAATGTAACAGGTGTAAATAGGAGTTGATTTATGAGCGAGAAAACATATTTTATAGATTTGAAAGATGAAATCAGTAATATATTGAAAAATAGAGCTATAAGTGAAAATGAATTGAAAGAGTCTTTGAAAGGTGCCTTTGAGTCTGCTTATTCCAGTGAATTTAAACTGGAAAATGCTCCAGAAAACTTTAAAGTCGATGTTGATTTGATAAGAGGAACGATTAAGGCCTTTTTGTTAAAAAGGATAGTTACAACCGTTAGAGATGAAGAATTTGAAATATCTATTGAAGAAATAAGAAAAAAAGGTTTGGATTTACCGATTAGAGCTTTTTATCCAGATCCTTTAGATTTTCAAAAACTAAGCAGAATAGCTATTAGGAAATCTTTAACAATACTAGATGAAAAAATTTCTGAATACGAAAAACAAAACTTATACTCAAAAGCAGGAGAGATGGAAGGCAATAATGTTTATGGAGAGATATACAAGGCAATCAGGGATACTGCTTGGGTTGAGGTTGGAAAGATAGAAGGGATATTAAGGAAATCTGAAAGAATCTTTGGTGAATCTAGAAAGCAAAGATTAAAGAGCGGAATTCGTGCTTATGTTTATTCAGTTGCTAAAGACAGGTCTGGAAGGCCTCAGTTGCTTCTTTCAAGAACACATCCTGAATTCCTTAGGTTGCTTATGGAAGAAAATATTCCTGAAGTTTCAGAAGGAATAATAGAAATAAAGAGGGTTGTTAGGAAGCCTGGACATAGAGCGAAAGTCGCAGTTCATTCTTATAGTGATTCAGTAGAACCATTAGGTGCATGTATAGGTCCTGGAGGAAGAAGAATTCAGTCTGTAATTAAGGAGCTTTCACAAGAAAAAATTGATGTTGTTAAATGGGATGAAAGACCAAGGCATTTTATTGCAAATTCGATGAGGCCAGTGAATGTCGATTTTAACAATGTCAGATTGTTAAGTTATTTGACTTTGGATTCAAAAGATGAAGAGAATATGAAAAGAAAAGCAATTGTTATAGTTCCAATGGATGAAAAGAACAAAGCGATTGGGAGTGAGGGAGAGAATGTCAGCTTGGCTACAAGAATAACTGGGTGGTCGATAGATATATGGGATACAGCCTCTTATGATGATCTTCCCGAAAAAGAGTTAACAGACCCGGGATTTCAATTTCCTGAATGGTTAGTTGAAGCTCTTGAAAAGAATAAAGTTAAATTCGTTAAGGATTTGTTTGCTTTTGATGATATCGAATTAGCTAAAATGAAAGGGGTAGATCAATTAGGAAGTCAAATTCTAGTTACATTTTTACATGATCTAGGATTGATAGAAGATGGAGGAAATGAAGGAGTTTAATGAGGGTTTTTGAATTAGCAAAAAAGATTAATGTCGATTCTAAAGATTTAGTTTTAAAGGCTAAGGAGATTGGTATAAATGTTAATACAAGTATGTCAATTATTGAGGAAGATGATGTAAAAAAAGTTCTTTCTTACCTTGGAAAGAGTCCAAAAAAAGAAGAATCATTGCGAAAAAACAACGAAAAAACTCCAACTAAAAACTCACAAGAGCAATCTTCAAAAACACTACCTTTTGAAAAAAAACCTTCAAGTCCTAATACGAATGTTTCGAGAAAAAAAGATAGGAAAAAAGAAGCAAGGTTAGCCCAGCTAGGAAATAAAAAAACTCCAACAAAACTAGGTTCAAGAGTTTCAAAATCTTTTTCTGTAAGGCTTACCGAAACAGCTAGTTCCGTTAATGAGATTTCAAAAGAGTTGACTTCTATCAGTTTAGGTTTAAAGTTAAAAGAAATTTCAAAAATTCTTGGAATTCCGCTAGCGAATATTTTTTCTTTTTTAAAGGACGAAGATGTTGATATAGATTACAAACCAAACAAGGATCAGTTGTTTTCTTTGCTTAAAAATTGGAATATAGAGCATATAGAAATAATCGATAAGAAGAAACATGAACCAACCATAGATGTTGATGAAAAGTCTTTAACTGAAAGACTGCCAATCGTTACTGTAATGGGGCATGTCGATCATGGAAAAACAACATTGCTAGATTACATCAGAAAAACATCTGTTGCTTCTGGTGAATTTGGTTCAATAACTCAAAAAATAGGTGCAACATTGGCTTCAACTAAAAATGGTAAAAAAATTACATTTATAGACACTCCTGGACATAGTTCTTTTACTTCCATGAGGTCAAGAGGTGCAAAAATTACAGATATCGCCATTCTTGTTGTTGCTGCTGACGAAGGGCCTAGAGAGCAGACTCTGGAAGCATATGAGCATATAAAGGCTGCCGGTGTTGAAATGATTGTTGCTTTAAACAAAATGGATAGCCCGAGAGCTAACCCAAATAAGGTTTTAGGGGAATTGCAAAAAGTTGGAATCAACCCTTCAGGACTAGGAGGAGATGTTCCGCTTTTTGCAATAAGTGCAAAGAATGGGGAAGGGATTGACGAACTCTTAGAAGGAATAATTGAATTGAGTGATATTTTAGAGCTTAAGGCTGATAGCGCTTCAAAAGTTCAAGGTGTGGTTATTGAATCTGAGATAAAACAAAATGGTAAAACATGCACAGCAATAATTACGCAAGGGACACTTAAGCCGAAAAAGGTTCTTCTTTTCAATGAAGATTTCAGTGTTGTTAGAGGTTTAAATTCTTATGACGGGAAAAAGATGAACGAAGTTCAACCCGGCATGCCTGTCGAAATAACAGGCTTGAAACACATCCCTTCTTCTGGAGAGAAGTTTTTAGAGGTTAAAAATCAAAAAACTGCTAAGAAAATTTTAAGGTCAAGAGAGAAGGAAAGTATTAAAAATTCTGAACAAAGAATTGTAGATATAGATGATTTATTTTCATCAGATTCAATTAAAGAATTTAAACTTTTAGTGAAAGCTTCGAGTTACGGTGCTTTAGAAGCTATGAAAAAAGAGATAAATGCTTTGAAGTCTGAGGAATTTAAGGTTTTCGTAGTTAGTTCAGGTGTTGGAGATGTGACAACGGGAGATGTTGATCTTGCACATTCTTCTGAAAGTTCCATATTAGGTTTTGAAGTTGGTGTTGTTGGTTCTGCTGCTAAATTAGCCAAGGAAAAATCTGTAAAAATTAGTGTAAATAATTTAATTTATAAAATTGTTGAAAATATAAGAAGCGAGATTGTTGATTCTATTGCTGCTGACGAGGAGGAAATCAATACTGGAGAACTTGTTATTCTTGAAATATTCAGAGAAACACCTAGATTGACAATAGCTGGAGGAAAGATAAGTTCAGGAGAAATCAGAAGAGGTTCAAGGTGCAGAATTTTTAGAGATGAAAAAATGATATTCCAAGGAAGAATTGACAATCTAAGAAGATTTAAAGAGGATGTTAAAGAAGTCAAGGAAGGTTTCGAATGTGGTTTTAGGGTTGTTGGTAAACCTGGACTGAAGCCAAAAGACAGATTAGTAACATACGACATAAAGAAAAGAAAGAAAACTGAATCAGAAATATTCAAAAAATGAAACAATTAAGTATTTTTAAATCAATAAAGAATGCTTTGGCTAGAGAGATATCTCAATTAGACGATCCAAGAATTCCTCCTGATTTGACTTTGACAAAAATTGATTTTTCAAGAGGTTATGGGAAAATGGATGTTTATATAAGCAGTAGTTCAAGCCATAAAAAAAAGACAATATTACATACTATGAATATTGCAAAAAGAAGAATCATCTCAAGAGCTTTAAGTGGTTTGCGTTTAAGGAAAATTCCTAAATTGGATTTTTTTTGGGATGATAGTGTTGAAAAGGCATTCAAAATTAACGACCTTTTGAACAAGTCTTTACCTGATGATTAAATCATGAATTCAATCCTTAAAGAAATAGAAAAAACAATCAACAGGAATCAAAATTTCTTGATTCTTTCTCATAAAGATCCCGATGGAGATTCTGTTGGAAGTTTGGTGGCTTTTAACAATCTCATAAACTCTTTTGAAAACAAACAGGCTGAATGTATTTGTGTAGATGATATTCCTGATATTTATTCTTTTTTTTCAGGCATAAAAAAAATAAAAACAAAAATTCCACAAAAAAAATATGATGTTATTGTTTTTTTGGACATCGCTATTGAGCATAGGTTGAATAACGATTTTCGTTCATTTTTAAAACAAGACTCTGAAGATATTGTCACTTTGAACATCGACCATCATTTAAGCAACACTTTTTTTGCTGATGTGAATTATGTTGAGGAAAATGCAGCATCAACAACAGTTTTAATTTATAAATTATTCAAATTTTTGAATATAAAAATGGATCAAGAATCAATAGATGCAGTTTTTCTTGGTCTTATGACTGACACTGGAAATTTTACTTTTAATACGAATCGTTCTGAAACTTTCAAAATCGCTGCCGATTTGATTGACCTTGGTGCAAATGTCTCTTTTCTTAAAGAGAAGGTTTATTTTTCAAATCCACAAAGGAAAATAAAGCTTCTTACAAAAATAATGCAAAGGATAAAAGTTGATTCAAAAA